>JBHHZW010000181.1:0-5234 GCA_046758305.1 Bacteroidota bacterium
GACACGTGCACCCTCGGCGAATGAAATCAACCCGTCGGCGTTTCGGATCGGGAAGCGGAACCTTCTGAAGGCCGCGATCTCTTCGAACGAATCCTGTTGTTCGTTCCACTGGCAGTACACCGGCGCGGAGATATAGTGCTTATCGCCGGAGCTCTGAGCACCCCGAAAAATCATGACTAGCTGATCAGATTTCTCATACGGTAGCGGCCTGAACACAACGCCATAGATAACACTAAACATCGAAGCGATCGGGCCAATGCCCAACGCCAATACCGCCACCGCCAGACAAGTGTAACCAGGGCTGCGCATCAACTGCCGGAATCCGTAACGTATGTCTTGATATAGAACTCGCATTTACTTTGTCTCCATGATTTCTTCGTCTGCTACTATTCGTCCGTCGAACAGATGAATGGTTCGATCTGCATAGTAAACCCAGCGGGGGTCGTGTGTTACCATGCAAATTGTTGAGCCGTCACGGTGCAGAGCAGCCAGCAACTCCATGACCGCCTCGGCGTTTTTCGAATCGAGGTTGCCCGTTGGCTCATCAGCGAGAAGTATCGCTGGTTTACCCACAATGGCCCGAGCCACTGCAACCCGCTGCTGCTGGCCGCCTGAGAGCTGGGCCGGGTAGTGCTGCCGGCGGTGAGTCATGCGGTCAGCAACTCCAGAATAACAGTATCCGCCTTTACTGTGGTACCCGGCTGAACCAGAATCCGACTCACCCGGCCCTTCACCGTCGCAGGAACCCAAAGAATATCTTCTGACACAAGGCTGCCGACACCCCGAACCTGGCGAAGCATGGATCCCCTTTTGACGGTGTCCATCCATATTGTCCGGCGGTCAACATTTGGCACAGCCGGTTGCAAGCGCGAAACGCCCATAGTGACCAACACTATTACAGACAATCCTGTTAAAGCATATAAGCCACGACGAATGTAACGCCGACGTTTTGCGAATTTTTTTGGTATATCCATGTTGGAAACATTAGCAATTATCGTGCCACACTACATTCATAGAAAAATCTTGCCTTTATCTGCAAAAAAGCCTCTTGAGTGTTTGAATTGTGGTTGTGAAGAAAGCTTGAGTGTCCGATTTTGGGATTGGCGCGCCCGAAAACGGACACTTATCCTCACCGAAACGCCAAACACCAGGCCTGCAAGAGTCGTTCCCCCAACAGTAATGTCCTTATCCGAGTGGCAATCGCAGGTAGGCTCGGCATCCCGTCTCATCCCGGCGGTTTTCCAGTGTAAGGGAACCGCCATGAACCTCTGCTATCTGACGGCTTAACGCCAGACCGATCCCTAATCCCTGGGGCTTACTCGTGTAGAATGGTATAAATGGATCTTTAGCTTCATCGATGCCAGGGCCATCATCTTCGATCCAGACCTGAAGCTGTTCACCATCGGTTTGCCAGCTGATTAGAACCTGCCCATCACCATTCGGCTTGGATTCCAGGCTGGCTTCTACGGAGTTATTGACTACATTGATAAGCAATTGTTCTAACTGGTCGCGATCAGCTCGAATTACCACATCAGGTCCAGCGATGACGGAAACAACCATACGCCTTTCGAGACCTGCAACATGCCGTACCAAGGCCTTGATATCTACCTCTGAAACATTTGGCTCGGGTAAGTGTGTCAATTGGGAGTAGGACTCTATAAATCGATGAAGAGTCTGGGAACGTTCGGCGATAATATCCAATCCTTTGCCTAAATCATCTTCCCAGTCCTTTGGGTGGGGCTGCTGGCTTAATAAGGTCTGTAAACTCTGGGCAACAGACTGGATGGGAGCCAAGGAATTGCTGATTTCATGCCGCAGAATCTGAATGAGGCGCTTCCAGGCCAGACGTTCTTCTTCGTGTAGTGTGCGGGTCAAATCGGAAAGGAATATCAACTGATGAGATAGCCCTCTTTCCCTGTAGCTGCCCCGGCGCAATTCCCAACGCCCAAAACCGCCGGGGAATGCCAAATCCACAATACGCGGTGTGGCGCCGTCCAGGCAATCGGCAAGACCTAACTCATTCGCAGGGCAACCCAATAACTGCTCATCGCTTCGGCCCAGAAGACGCTTGCCATTATCGTTAACTAATTGCAGTCTTTTGTCGCTATCAAAACCGAACATGGCCACATTAATCTCAGCCATGATCTTACGTAACAGGGCCATCGCTTCAATGGCACCCAGCCGTTGGTCACGTAGTGACTTTGCCAGCCTGTTGGTCTCTGATATCACTTCACCTAATGCATCGCCATGGCCCGCGCCTCTGGCTTGCAATGAGTAGTCGCCTTCTCGCAGTGCACCCAGCAAATTGGACAAAGTCCGGAGTGGAAAAACCACCTTTGCCTTCAAAGTGAAAGTAAATCCCAACCATGAAAGCAAGATCAAGAGCGTCAAAGCTAACCGGGTCCTGGTTGTGTAATCCGTGCTCCATAACAATAACAGGGATATTACTGAGCCTACGAGGCCGGTCATCATTGCGTAAATTAGGATTCGGCGCTCATACTTCATTTGTTACCTAAAGGCAATTAATATTGGTCTACCAGCCAAAGAATAACGACCATAGCTTCCATAATTAGATCTTATATTTTTCAAGGCGGCGATACAGTGCACTACGGCTCAGACCAAGCGCTTTGGCTGTCTGACTGATATCACCGTTGAACCGCGAGATGGCTTTATTGATAAGCCAGCGTTCCATTTCTTCTAAAGTCATCTCCTTAAATCTCGGTGAATCTTCATACTTTTGTCCCAGAGCAAGGTCACTTGCTCGCACGACTTCTCCATGAGCCATTAAGACAGCACGCTCCACTGTATGGTCAAGCTCACGAACATTGCCAGGCCAGGGATAGTTCAGTAGCACCTGCATGGAGGCAGAATCGAAACCGGTTATCGGTTTTCGGTAGCGAACCACGTGCCGACGCAAAAAATGCTTTGCCAGTAGCGGAATATCATCCTTACGGTCTCGCAGAGGAGGCACACGGATTTCCACCGTGTTCAAGCGGTACAGCAAGTCTTGGCGGAATCGCCCCTCGGCAACTTCCTGGTCCAGGTCCGCATTAGTCGCTGATAAGATTCGTACGTCAACACGGTATGTTTTAGAGGACCCGACCGGTTCGAACTGGCCATTCTCTAAAACCCGCAACAGCTTTGATTGCAAATTAGTGGGGATGGTAGCAATCTCATCTAAAAACAGCGTTCCGCCGTCCGCCAGGTTAAAACGTCCCAATCGGTCGGACTTGGCGTCTGTGAAAGCCCCCGCCACATGACCAAAAAGTTCACTTTCAAAGACGGCCCCAGGTATGTTGCTGGTATTTACTGTTACCATCGATTTTTCTTTGCGAGCAGATGCCGTGTGTAACGCCTGAGCCACAACTCCCTTGCCACTGCCATTCTCACCCATGATCAAAACGTTGGCTTCTGACGGTCCTACCCTGGTGATTGCGTCCAACACAGGTTGCATGGCCCGCGACTCGGCGATTAACAGCTGACGCGTTTCATCTCTAAGCAGGAGGTTTTCTTGTTCAAGCTGCCGCTCCTTCCGCAGAGCTCTGCTTAACTCAATCTGGGTACGTAAAATGGCCAGAAGGCGTTCGTTCTTCCAAGGCTTGGGAACAAAATCTTTAGCTCCACGACGCATGGCTTCAACAGCTATCTCGATGGTGCTCCAAGCTGTCATCACCACCACGGCAAGCGTACTATCAATCTGCTGAATCCTCGATAGCAGATCCAACCCTTCCTCTCCTGAGGTACTTCCCCTGACATAATTCAGGTCCATTAGAACCACGTCGAAATCGTGATCTTTGATAGCATTAATGATATCCACCGCCGATGACACGGTCTCGATCTGGTAGCCCTCGGGTTTCAGCAGGAGACGAAGAGCCTTCAATACGTCTGGCTGGTCATCCCCTATGAGGATTGTTGCCGCAGAAGATGATTTCGGTTTAGCCATTTAAACGTCTGAAATAATCTCTTCCATTACAATTTCAAATTGGCCATGCGATTGCTTGGACATTTCTGCAACTTGTTATTATATCAGAACAAGATTTGAAGATACATCCACTTTGTAAAATTTTACACTTTTGAATTATCTCATATGCTCTCGTGAAAAATTACAGGTTATCGATCCAATATCGAACGGTTAAGTGTCGCGAAGTGATCTACTTCATTATTTGGCTAGGCTCAGTCACTATATTTCAATTCTTCGGAAAATCAATGAAGTTGACTGTAGACTGATGTTCTATCCTCCTGTTTGAATCCTTTATCCTTCCTTGTTAACCCGAATCCAAGCCTTGATTGCCACTTTGTTACGCTCCGGCAACTTCGACCAAACAGCGATGGATGATTGAAAATAGAGATGGTGTAGCTACACAAAACATTCAGGGCTCACACCAAATGTGAATGTTTTGAGGTTGGTGGTTAAAGCTATACAGGTTACGACTCTGACAGCAAACTTAAGTGTCATCAGGTTTAGCAGGAACTCTTTCTTAGCGATTCTCCAGATCATATCGGTCTCACTCCGCTGCCTATCTGATGTCGTATCGTGCAAATGACGCAAAGGACGCTACGAACAAGGCCGGACAAAGAACCGGCTACGCACTTGCTTCAGCGGCCTCCACTTGGTGAATGTAGATCGCCTCAAGATCCGCATATTTGAACTCTTCCCTCTTGCGGATGGCAACAAGGCGTCCCTGCTTCATGATGCCGACTCGGTCGGCTATCACTTTCGCGCCGAAGATGTCGTGCGTAGTCATCAGGATTGCCTTGCCCCGTTCCTGTAATCGCCGAAGTTGAGCCAGGAATTCCTGTGCGCTTGTAGGGTCGAGGCCGCTGGTCGGCTCATCCATCAGGATAGCCGGAGGATCTTTCAACAGTGCAATAGCAATACCCAGTTTTTGACGCATACCCTTGGAAAAATGCTTAAGCCGCATATGTAACGCCTTTTCCGGCAAACCCACCGTGCGCATTACATTGTCATAGTCCTTCTTTTTGAGTCCTATTTTGCCGGCCAGTTCGGCAAAAAAAGCCAAATTCTGCCGCGCCGTAAACATCCCGTAGAGCTGGACGTTCTCAGACACATAAGACACATACTTCTTCGCCTCCAGCGGAAACTTGTTACAGTCGTGTCCATTGATGTAAGCGGTACCACTCGTAGGCTGGATGAAGTCCAGCAGTATGTTGATCGTTGTGGTTTTGCCCGCCCCCTTGGCGCCAAGAATGCAGAATATCTCGCCCGACTCTAC
>JBHHZW010000182.1:0-5199 GCA_046758305.1 Bacteroidota bacterium
ATAATCTGTAATTTATATATTGACCTTTGTTATTTTAGAATATAAAATAACTTGGCAGATAATCAGAGATGGTGGAGGAAGAGCATTTGAAGATAACGACTGGGGTTACATGTCTCCCCGAAAACATGTTGAGAGCTGGCTTAACCTGTTCAATTCTCTCTTTGACTCGATCGATCACCTTGAGTGCGTTTTCCCCATAGCGCATAATCACAATGCCACCAACAACCTCACCTTTCCCATCGAGTTCGGCGATGCCACGCCTCATCTCTGGACCCAGGTGGACTGTTGCCACATTCTGAAGCAAAATCGGTGTTCCGTTTTCGTCTGTTGCTAAGGGTGTTTCTTGCAGATCTGCGACTGACTTGATGTATCCTCGACCTCGCACCATGAATTCAGTGGAGGAGATTTCCAAAACCCTTCCTCCGACATCGTTGTTGCTTTCCCGGACTGCGTGGATCACCTTTTGAATCGGGATATTGTATGCCAGCAACTTGTTTGGATCGAACTCGATTTGATATTGCTTCACGAAACCTCCAACTGATGCCACTTCTGCAACGCCCTGAACGCTCTCCAGCCAGTATTTCATGTACCAATCCTGATAAGTACGCAGGTCCGCTAGATTCCACCGTCCTGTTGTGTCTACCAGAGCGTACTCGAATACCCAGCCGACCCCAGTGGCGTCAGGACCGAGCGTGGGGCTTACCCCTTCCGGAAGTCGAGCTTCGATCTCGTTCATGTATTCCAGGACGCGGCTGCGAGCCCAGTACATATCGGTGCCATCCTCGAAAATCACAAACACGAATGATAGCCCAAAGAAGGATTGACCCCTAATGAACTGAACCTTCGGAGCTGCAAGGAGCGAAGTGGCAATCGGATAGGTTATCTGATCTTCGATGATGTCCGGGCTTCGACCAGGCCATTCAGTAAAGATAATAACCTGCATGTCGGAGAGATCCGGAATTGCGTCGAGCGGGCTATTGAAAAGGGCCCACACTCCCCAAGTGATTCCAACGCCGACTAAGAGGAAGACCATCAATTTATTTCGGGCGCTTAATTCGATGATTTTTTCAATCATGGATTCTCTCCTTTTGCTGGTAGATAAGAGCTACACGAGTACCTTACATAGTCTCTAATACACCCTGAACGTGTGCCTCTGCGTCGATAAGAAAGTTCCCCGATTTCACGACGACCTCACCGGGCTCAAGTCCATCTAATACGGTGTAGCGCTGACCAACTTTTGGTCCGATCTTCACCTCTCGAGGCTCGAATCTCCCACTGCCCCGGTCCACGAACACTATTTGACGATTGCCCGTGTCCAGGACAGACGTTTCGGCTATCGTGAGTTGAATGCCCATATTGATCCTAATTTCGACGTTGGTGTACATATTCGGCAAAAGTTTCATGTCGGGATTAGGAACCACGATGCGTACTCTTGCAGTTCTCGCTTTCTTGTTCAACGTTGGGTAGATGTAATCAACTTTCCCAGAGTACCTCGCTTGAGGATCATACGATAGCGTAATTATTGCTTGCTGTCCGACAGCGATGAATGGCAGTTCAAATTCATAGGCGTCGGCATGAACCCATACCGTCGACAAATCAGCTATCGTGTAGAGGTCTGTCCCGGCTTTGGCCTTGCTCCCTTCTAGGATATTTTTCATGATTACATAACCGTTCATTGGCGAGTAGAATGTCACTGCAATCTCCGGAGTTCCTCGACGAGCAAACTCGTCGATTTGAGCTTTCGACAGTCCCCAAAGAAGAAGCCGCTCCTCGGCAGTCCTCGAGTATGACTTTTGTGAAGCAGGTTTTTGTACAAGATTGCTCCTTGCAGCTACGAGAGAGTAAGATCGAGCAGTATCCGAGAGGCTTTGAAGGTATTCTTCCTGTGTCGAGACTAATTCAGGACTATAAATTGTAAAGAGCGGCTCTCCTTTTTTAACGCGTCTTCCTACGTAGTCCACGAAGAGTTTTTCCACCCATCCCGAAAATTTAAGATTGACTGTCGCAAGCTTTCTTTCATCGTAAACCACGATGCCCACCGTGCGAAGATTCTTGTCAGCTTGAATTGCTTTCACCGTATCGAACTGAACCCCGATGAGCTGCTGTTGGTAGAGTGGTATGTCCACAGTTCGAGGCTGCTTTTTTGTAGCATCTTGTCCAGCTTGTGCGTCACTTTTATAGACAGGCACGAGATCCATTCCGCAGATCGGACAAGTGCCAGGTTCCTTCTCTTTGACCGAAGGATGCATTGTACAAGTGTAGTAATCGATCTCACCTTCACCAGTTGAACCACCTTCTGCCGAAATGAATTTCACCCCCTTCGTTCCCGCAGTCACTTGCCATTGGGCGGCGCCGAGGGTTTGCTGACCCTTCAGCAATTCGATTCGAATATTCCATGGGAATTGCCCTCCTCCCCCGAGATCGATTTCTGCCTTGTAGGAGCCGCTTTCCGCCTCCTCAGCTTGGATCTCTCCCTGCATCGCGGGCATGCCCGACATGCCAGGCATTGAGTAGTGAAAGTGGACCAACGCACCCCTCAAAGGTTCTGCGGCGTTGTCGGCCACTTTTACGGTGAAGGTGTTCAACCCAACCGCGGGAGGATCCGGATTCACTGTCATGGAGATCGTGAACGTTCCAAGGTTATGCCGCGTCTGCTCTGATTGACCACAGCCGGTCAGGAGGATGGAGATAGCAACAAACATACCGAAGAGTATTCGCCCTCGAGAGATCAAGAGCAGTTTCACTTTCATTTTTTCTGCTCCTTATCTTGTCTCATACATTTGGGTTTATGGTAAATCTGCAGTTCAAGGTAGTGTGCCGCCGACGGTACGTTCTAATGCTGCAACTTGCTGCCAATAGCTGGCCAATTCCTTCACGTAGGCAAGACGAAAGTTCAGCAACATCCGTTCGCTATCCAAAAGCGATAGAAAATCCAGACTACCTGTTTGATAACTCGCCAAGGCAGACTCCAACGTGCGCTCGGCGCTTGGTAGAAGCTGTTCGGTGTAAAGGGAAATAGTTCGTTGGCTTGTCCGTATCCGGGCGGACAAGTCCGCAATTTCCGCTCTAACCTCATTCTCGAGATTCTCATAAATTTCTAGGTTCGCAAGCTTGCTGGCTTTCGCTTCCTGAACCGCTGCATCAAGCTTTCCGAACCAAAGCGGTAAACTAAGGCCAAGTTGAACAGAAAAGGCATCCTTTCCGTTATCCACCGCTGCAGTTCGCCCAGCGGGGATGCTGATATAATTTGCCATCACATGGAAGTCAGGCCAGTAGTTCCGCTTCGCTAAGCTGAGCGCATATCCTGATTTCCGTATCACTGCCTCAGCAGACCTCAATTCCTGTCTATGTGTAATGGCTTTCTGTATGAGTTTCTGTTCGTAAATCCTGATGAAGGTCGTATCCATCTCGGTGATGGGACCAACTGGTTTATGAGTGTTTCTGTTCAGGAGAGCATTCAAGCGTGCTGCAGCTCCATCTCGCATTTTTTCAAACGACAGACGTCGATCCTCAATGCTTGCAATCTCGAGTTCCGCTTTAAGAACGTTCGCTTGAATCCCGGTGCCGGTGCGATATTTGCTCTCGGCTACACGCCAAAAAGCCTCAAGTAATTCTTGGTACCGATTGAGGATTTCGATCGAGTGGTCAATCCAATAGAGGTCGTAGTATACCAGCTTGATTTTGTAGGCGACATCTCGGCGTGTAGCTTGATATTGTTCTTCAGCCCCAACTGCATCCTCCCCGGCCATGTTGCCTTTCAAAACCAGCTTCCCGAAAAATGGAAGGCGCTGGGAGAGAGTGAATACATTCAGCTGCGGGCCCACCCGGGTCTCCGGCGTCGAGAGCCACCGCGTGTAGCTCAAGTTGGGGTAATCAAGCGAACTTACCTGCGGTTCTCGTTGTTGTGCAGCCTTCCATCTTTGTTGGGAAGCTTTGATCTGCGGATTCTTTTCCAGCGCCTGGGCAATCGCCCAATCCAACGTAACCGTTTCGAGCGAATCCAAAACTGATGATTTTTGGGTTTTCGCGGATTCGCTGAGCCCAGCAAATGACAAGACTAAACATCCGAAGAGGTGGAATAACTTCATAGTTTTTCGGCGCTTTCAGTGATTAAGGCGGACAATTAAATAGAAATTTCCCAGGTAGCGATATCGCGTTCACACGTTGAGCAACTGGACAAAAAACAGAAGTTCGCTGACTCGCAACCGAGTGTTAGAGGAGAACCAAGGGGAGCTTAAATAAGGAGGATAGAGGACTGAACAATCAGTTGGCTAATCGGTGGAGGATGGGTTTGCCACTCTGCTGTGTAGTCAATGGTCAGTCCGGGAACCGACTGAATTTCGACTGAGTGAAGAATAGCAACAACAAGAGAGGATTTATCGAGGGGTTTTGAGTCTTTGACAAGTGCGGCGACGCGGGTATTTGCTTCAATAGGTATTGAGGCGCAGCAGTTGTTGGACGAGGTTAAAACGTGAATACCCTGATTTGGGGGAGCTGAGTTTCGCTCGACCATCGCCATTGTACACATCGACCCGTCTTCAAGTTGGAAAAATTCCGTGCAGTACTTGAGATTTTGAACAAATCTCAGTTGCGAACCTATAATCGCAATGGCAAGCGCGAAGGGTGTCGTATGTCGGAAGACGCTTTTCATCTACTGGAATTGAACATCTCCTGATGGAATGTAGTTCCTCCAAAAACAAGTTGCAACTAAAAAAGGAGCAGTCGTACGCCGAGATTCGCCATGAAATCGGTGCCGAGTTGGGTGCCGTTTAACGAATTGAGAACTGGTATTTGTACTGACCCTTCAACGAGGAAGTTGCGAGAGGGGATGTACTGTATTCCTGGTGAGACGAAAACCTCGTTGCCACCGGAGTTAGCGACCTCCTGACCAATAAGCTTGTCTCTTGATGCATATTTTCCATTCAATTCGAGATAAAGATTCACTACTTGAGTCGGGTAGGTATCGTACACTGCCGGGATAAGTCGGTACCCAATCGCCGCATTGTACGTCAAGCTATTGCCACGAGACAATTCCTCGGAACTGCCGTTAAACACATAAGAAACATCACCGTAGACTCCATACTTCAGCCCAATCCAAGCTGCCACTGTGCCTAAGGAGTAATCCACTGTCCCAGTCCCAAGCGGCGGAGTGATGTTCTCGCTACCTGTTGCGAGTTTGACGCTACCCTTGCCGGCAAC
>JBHHZW010000183.1:0-5197 GCA_046758305.1 Bacteroidota bacterium
TGGTATCGCTTCATTTGACGGACATCGTCTGTCCTGATAATCTCCGTTTGGAGCTCTAGTCTGTGCACAACTGCGCGCACGTTTCGTTCTGTTTCTGCGCAGGTCCGACAGTTCATTCCGATGATTTCGATGGTCATTCTGGTCTCCGTGTGGGTTGGTTGTTGTCCGGTGTTACTGACAGAATACACAAAACGTGCCATCGTAGGGATGATTGATTTTGTTGGGGGAAATGGGATTCCAGCAAGATTTTTTCCCGATCTTGCGAAACCATTCTCAGGAGTGATTCCGGTTATAGCGGAGTGGGGTGGCGGAAGAGAGATGGAATTCTTCGACATGTGGCTCTTGCGGTCATGTTCCAGTGGCCATCGATGCCTCCAATAAGTCAGCTTCAGTGCCTCTCAAAGCCCTGTTTTATTTCGCCTTGCTTCCTTACCATGCTCAACGTATATTTCGAACAGTTTTCTTCCTCTCGTGCGATCACTCCCGGCGGACTGCCCGATAATGTCCGAGTCCGAATTTGAGACCCTCCGTTTATTTCACTCATTGTCTGAAGCTCAATGAAATTCGTTTGATCGTCGTATGAGATTGATGCGGAGCTCGAGCTGAATAGTAAATCGTGGAATCGATTGTCCAGGGCATCTATCTCGCCTATCAGAAAGCTTGAATTCTCTAAAAGACAGCCATCATCAATCATGAACGCAGGAGGTTCCTTGAAATCGCCGGCATTCGTTCTTCGCGCACTGGCCTCCGTTGTTGTTTTACATTGTACACTCCTTGGCGAGGAAAACGACAAGGAAACACCCATCTTTGGGTGGCGAAATGAGGTCATTGGGGGTCTCAACGTTACTCAAACCAGTTTCGATAATTGGACTCAGGGAGGTGAGAGTACCTTCTCATGGCAGCTGTACTTGACCGGTAACTTCGTCCATGATCAGGAAAAGTACAATTGGGCGCACGCAGGGAAGATTTCTTTCGGAAAGACCAAAGTAGGAGGCACGGAGGCTCGGAAGTCTGTGGACGAAATCAGACTAGAGAGCGTTTTCACGTATAAAATAGGTGTGTATGTCAATCCCTACGCTGCAGTGACAGGAGAAACCCAATTCGCAACTGGCTTCGATTACACACAAGACCCCAAAGTTGAGATTTCAGATTTCATGGATCCGGGTTATTTTACTCAGTCTGTTGGAGTTGGCTATATCCCGTTTGCTGATCTAAGGACACGTCTCGGGTTTGGACTGAAAGAGACGATCACAAGAGATTTTCCCGCACCCTATGCGGATGATCCAACAACTCCGAAAGTTGAAAGAACGAAAATTGAAATTGGTTTGGAGTCGGTGATAGATTTCAGGAGGAAACTGAGTGACAACGTTCTGTTGTCGGCGAAATTAGAGTTGTTCTCGAATCTAAAAAGATATGATGAGACCGATGTAAAATGGGATACCATCTTTTCCAATAAAGTTTCAAAGTACATGGCGGTGAATCTGAACGTGAAATTGTTCTACGATAAAAACCTCTCGACGAAACGACAGCTGAAACAAGGATTAGGGCTGGGTGTGTCCTATACTTTTTTCTAGCATTGGGCGGACCTCTTCAGCGAAAACACGTGTACCCTTGCAAAGTCTGGTGACATCCTCGGCACCATCGTGAGGTTTTGGTACGGCCAGCAGCTTGGGGGAACTATGCTCTGGCATGTCAAAAGAAATTCTATTAGATTTGAAGGTATTCCTATCACTGGCTCAACTGAGGGAGTCTACCTGTGCCAACAAGAATCACGGTTTTGAACAATGCTAACCTCCGCGTCGAAGGTGAAATCGAGATCTACGACCAAAACGGCAATCAATACGATCTCGCGGGACGCACGCGCATCTCTCTTTGCCGGTGTGGGCACAGCTCGAAAAAGCCGTTCTGTGACGGCACCCATAGAAAGGTCGGCTTTCAGTCAGAGGTGACGGCCTATCAGCTCGATACGCCAAAGCCGAAAGTGTAACTGGCTGACGCACTCCTAGGTGTCTGCGATCGTCGGATGCGAAGTCATAGTGCAAACGGAGGTCGAGTCGATCGTGGCTCTGTGCCCTTCGAGCTTTCGAAAACCGAAAAAGAGATCGTACAATGCCAGTTGTTGTGTATGGCTAGGCGCCCACTGGGAGATGTGGATGTTCGAACAAGGTGGGATGTCTCCTAGGTAAGCTTTGCGCTGCGCGACTCTCTATAGCGAGAACGTTGACCAGACTTGGCCCACACATCGACTGCGTCCGCTGATCCGATGGGAGGGGCGGTCACTTAAGGTCTCGCAGAGCGGAGGGAAAATCTCTGATAGTTATGGGCAGAAGCGGTAACTTTCGAGAATGAACATCCGAGGGGTTGATCCCCGATGAAAGGAGAGGACGAAGTGCCGGAGAACATCGCTCCAGAAATTCAACTCAGCAGAAAGTCAGGATACGATATTCATCCCATTTTCCTGAACCGATGGTCTTCCAGGGCGTTCAGCAGAGAGGAGCTGACCGATGATGAACTCATGCCGCTGTTCGAAGCAGCTCGATGGGCACCCTCATCCTACAACGGTCAGCTCTGGAGGTTTCTTTATGCAAAGAAAAGTACTGAGGATTGGCAGACATTTTTCGATCTGCTTGTTGAAGGCAATAAGGTGTGGGCCAAGAATGCGGCGGTCCTGGTCGTGATTCTCTCTCGGAAGAGGTTTGAGACGAGGGATCGAGATTCACGAACTCACTCCTTCGAAGCCGGATCAGCATTCGAGAATCTCGCTCTCGAAGGAACTCGACGGGGACTCGTGGTTCATGGAATGGAGGTTTTCGATTACGAGAGAGCGAGGGAGGTGCTGAAGGTTGCTGACGTCTTCCAAGTCGAGGCAATGGTGGCGATCGGGAAGAAAGGCAGGAAGGAGGACCTGCCGGAAAAACTTCAGGCTCGGGAGCGGCCGAACAGCAGGCGACCGATCGAGGAAATAGTAATGCAGGGTGTCTTCCATGAAAAGCCCGTGTGATGGCGAAAACTGTGCTTTGCTGTTTGTGTGTGACTGAAATTCTCTGTTTCTTACCGTGCGTCTGAGTTCTCCTGCTATGTCAAAGGATACGAAGTTCAGAATTGTTATTCTTCTTGTCCTTGCTCTTGGCTACCTCGTTGTTGCGGTGCTGCGTTCCGGCACGCTATGGGATTAACGTCGATCCCCTGTCTTGAGGACAACTCTAACAGGATCGTCCGGAAAAATCCAATCGATTAGCCTTCCACTGTTCTTGTGATGCGTTGGATAGATTAGTGGGAATCCCCTGCGATGGTGCCGGTGATCTCTGCGGAAGGCTTCCCCTCAGGAGTTTGCCCAGCACTGTTAAAAAGAGAAGTAGAATGTTGGAGCCAAAGACTGAGACCTGATTTCGAAAGTGTCAAATGACCAGGAACATAACCATCCGCGGGCGTGAGTATACGCTTGTCTACGACTTTGACCTGGTGGGACTTTTCCAGGCCGAGAAGAAGCTTCCCAGGTGGAAATCGATCCTGCTGGTCCTTTTGTTCCTGGCAGTTGTCGTGAGCGCTGGAATTCTTGTCAATCAATTCATGGGGAGAATGGAAAGTTACACTAACGTGATCTTCCTGTTGATGACAATACTCTTTACATTCGTCCTCCATGAAGGCATTCATGGGCTGTTTTTCTGGGTCTTCGGCGGCAGGCCAAGCTTCGGAATAAAAGTGATCGGCGGATGGAGAAACGTTCTTTGGGGTCTCGTCTTGTATGCGACGGCAGATGCCTATTACACGCGTGCGCAATACTTCATCGTCGGCCTTTCGCCGTTGGTCGTGATCTCAGTGATGGCGGTCGTGGCGTCCTGGTTTGATTCGCTTCGAGGCTACGCTCTCATCGCAGCAGCGGTGAATGGGATAGGCGCTCTTGGCGATGTGTATATGATGGCGAAGCTTGCAAAATTTCCTCCGAGCTCCATGGTTCGCGATACTGCTGACGGCTATGAGGTCTACGCAGCGGCAGCAGTCCCTTCTAAGGATACTTCCTTCGATTTGTAATGATGCCGTTATCTCGTTTGTATCTTACGAGAGGGTGAGCTCTCAACGTTCGATCCCGGTTCGTATGAGAAGTAAACGATGTGTTCCTCTTATCCGGCGATCAGTCTTGTGTCTTCACCTTCCCCTTGCTATATTCATGTAGATTGAACGAGAAGATCCTTTCACCTGCATCGATTTCAGCTAGTCGATCAAAGAGAATTCGTATTCCGTGGACTCTTCGCAACCCATTGGGGGAAAACTGATGGCTGAGACATTAGCACAGAAATCGGGTGAACCACATACTCTTCAGGCGGAAAGTCGATATGCTGCTTACGGACACTCTCACGAAATATCTCAAGAAGAAGTGGGGCAAGAAAGAATAAGATGGTTCACGGTTCCTTGTCTGTCGATCTTGCATCGTGTCGTCTTTCTAACTCATAAGGTTGTTCCTGTTTGAATATGCGTTTTGAAGAGTTTTCCACGTCATGTCGCTCAGCGAACCCGGTGGACCGCATGAGCTACCATCTTCTGAGCGAATCGTACAACGACGAGATTGTATACGTAGATGGAAAGTAACTGAAAATTTCCTTAGCTTCTCTCATGTGCTCAAGACTCGATTACAGAGAGATTCAGATTGATGTTCGAACCATCATTTTGAGAAGGAATTGGCCATGGAAAGCCGAATTGAAGAGAATTCTTTAGGAGAACGCAGAATCCCAGCCGATGCGTACTACGGTGTCCAGACTCACCGTGCGTTGGGGAATTTTCCCATCAGTGGACTGAAGCCTAAACCGGGATACGTGGAGGCTACCGTCCACATCAAGAAAGCTGCAGCGAAGGTCAATAAGGAGCTGGGACTCCTCGACACCAAGAAAGCTGATGCCATCATCAAGGCAGCGGACGAAATCCTTAGTGGTAAACTCCGTGAGTGGTTCGTTGTGGACGTGTATCAAGCTGGTGCTGGAACCTCCCACAACATGAACGCGAACGAAGTGATCGCAAACCGATCCATCGAGATTCTCGGCGGAAAAAAGGGAGACTATTCCATCGTCCATCCGAACGACCATGTAAACATGGCCCAGTCCACGAACGATGTCTGTCCGACCGCCATACGAATCGGCGCTTTGATAGAGGCCCGGACAATGATTCCGCAGCTTGAAAAACTCGAACAGGCGTTCCGCACAAA
>JBHHZW010000184.1:0-5188 GCA_046758305.1 Bacteroidota bacterium
CGCCAGTCATAGGCGGGAATGTCGGAGGGATTCGTCTCCAGATCAAAGACGGGACAACTGGTGAAAACCGACGAGTACCTTTCCCGGGACGGGCGGGTCATGGAAATTCTCAGTGAACACACCTGCCAGGGCTGGCTGGAAGGTTATTTGCTTACCGGTCGCCACGGCCTGTTTGCTTGCTACGAGGCGTTTATTCCTATTGTTGACTCGATGCTCAACCAGTACGCCAAGTGGCTCAAGGTCTTGCACGAGGTAGCCTGGCGCAAGCCGCTTGTCTCGCTCAACTACCTGCTCACCTCGCATGTCTGGCGACAGGATCATAACGGCTACACCAATCAGGTGCCCAGCTTTATCAACAATGTGGTGAACAAGAAGAGCACGGTTGCACGCATCTACCTTCCCCCTGACGCTAACTGTCTGCTCTCGGTCGTGGATCACTGCCTTAAAAGCCGGGATTACGTCAACCTGATCGTTGCCTCCAAGCAGATGATCCCCCAGTGGCTGGACATGGACGCTGCGCGAGAACACTGTGCGCGTGGGGCCTCGGTGTGGGCGTGGGCCAGCAATGATGGTGGGGCTCCCGACCTGGTTCTGGCCGCGGCCGGCGACGTACCGACCGAGGAGGTGGTTGCCGCGGCGGGGTTGCTGCGGAGCGAGTTGCCTGAACTGAAGGTGCGAGTGGTGAACGTGGTTGACCTTTTCACCCTCATCTCTCACCATGACCACCCCCACGGTCTGGATGACAGCGCCTTCGTTGATCTGTTCACCCAGGACAAACCGGTCATCTTTGCCTTCCACGGTTACCCGCGGCTGATCCACGAGTTGGTGTACCACCGCCCCAACCCGAGCCGCTTTCACGTGCACGGCTACATCGAAGAGGGACGCACCACCACCCCATTTGACATGCTGGTGCTCAATAAGATGAGCCGTTACCACCTGGCCATTGGTGCCTTGCACCGGGCAACCCGTCTGCGATCCCGGGCCGGCGGCATTATTGACAAATTCGGGGAACGCCTGGCCGCACACCGGGCCTATATCCGGGAGCATGACGATGAATTGCCAGAGATTTTGAACTGGCGCTGGGGCGAAATATGAAGCGGGGTCTTAACGAGCAGGTATAGTTTCAGCACAAAGGCTTGTTTCTATCGTCAAAATTTGGTCATTGAGATAGGAGGGTTAGCAATGGATACCAAAACTTCTTTTTTATCCAGGCTGGCCAATTTGGTTCGTTTACTTTTCTGGACCTTATTGATCATCCTGCTCCTTTATCAGTTGTTTGGTAGGTCCTCACCGGAAAACAATCGCAAAGCAGCACTTGAGGCCATTCAAAATGAGCGGGGAACCAGGGTCATAACCCTGATCCATCGTGAGGAAACGGTCAGCCTGTTTGGGATACCGGTTAACAGGTACATTGACATCGAAGATGCCGAAGCGATCCTCAGGGCGATTCGCCTCACCCCTGCGGATAAGCCCATCGATTTGATTGTCCATACGCCGGGTGGATTGGTATTAGCCGCTTCGCAAATTGCCCATGCCCTGGAAAACCACAAGGGTAAGGTGACGGTTTTTGTTCCGCATTATGCCATGAGCGGTGGGACCCTCATTGCACTCACTGCCGATGAAATCGTGATGGATCCAAATGCCGTACTTGGTCCAGTCGATCCGCAAATAGGGGAGTTTCCCGCCGCTTCCATTGTTCGGGCAGTCAAACTCAAGACACCACAACATGTGCAGGACCAGACTCTGATCCTGGCCGACGTCTCCGCCAAGGCAATCAATCAAGTGGGTTCACTGGTTGCCGATCTCCTTGAGAAACGTCTGCCCGATGAAAAGGCCAAAGAGCTTGCGGCACTCATCACCACTGGCCAGTTCACGCACGACTTCCCCATCACCGTGGAACTTGCCAAATCCGTCGGTTTGCCCATCTCAACGGGGATGCCCGAATCCATCTATAGACTTATGGACCTCTATGAACAAAGGGGAGCGAGACGACCATCGGTGAATTACGTTCCATTGCGGAGATCCCCTAATGCCTGAAAAATATGTCCTTTATCAGGGGGCACACAAATTCTCATCAGGAGCAGATGAGAAAGTAACAATGGGGCTATGAGCGATTCTTGCTTGTACAAGAATACCCTTTGGTTTAAGACACTGAGAAAAAGAGATGCCCCGGCCGCTCTTCTACAACCCATGAGGCACAAATTCACCAAATGTTTCCATTCATGTCACCGCAAAAGTGGATTTTTCCAAGAATGCCTGGGCCCTATTTTCTGACCCTGAAATAGCATCTGCAGGACTTACAGAGGAGGAGGCCGTAAAGCAAGGCTTTGATATTTTCACAGGAAAGTATGATTATAAGATTGATGCCCGGGCACAGATAAGCGAAAAACCTTTCGGAGCTTTGAAATTTGTTGTTGACAAGAAGACGACGCAGATCATCGGAGTTCACATAATGACAGAAGGGGCGTCAAACATAGCGGGCGAAGGTTCTTTGATTGTTTCAATGAAAGTAACGCTGAAAGATGTGGCCGAGGCAATACATGCCCATCCAACGTTAACAGAAAGCTTTGGATTTCTTGCAAGAAATATGCTTTCGGCAGTCAGATAGCCCTGACGTAAGTTGCGCGGTCACGCTAAATTCCACTTACGGCGGAACAATATGAGTGTAGCAAACCATTTGACGGCTTTTCAAAATGAAAATTACCGTTATGGTTATGGCGATTGAAAATAGGCGCTAGTAGAGAACCTTCGAATGAGGGGAACGAAAAATGAAACATCGCGATGTAATTGTAATGGACCAGGATTTGATCAGTACTGAAGAGGCAAGGGAGACCTCCATAACTGAGCTGTTGCAAAAACTAGGATCGAAGGGAAAGGGACTGTCTGATTCAGAAGCAAAAGAACGCCTTCAAAGATACGGTTATAATGAGATCACGGAAAAGAAAGTCCACCCTCTCGTCAAGTTCATGAGCTATTTCTGGGGACCCATTGCATGGATGATAGAGGTTGCGGCCATCCTGTCAGCGACAATCCATCACTGGGAGGACTTCTGGATCATATTTGTACTACTGTTGGTAAATGCCGTGGTGGCATTCTGGCAGGAGTACAAAGCAGACAATGCGATCGAGTTACTCAAACAGAGACTTGCGCCAAATGCACGAGTACTGCGTGATGACAATTGGCTGCAGGTGCCTGCTCGGGAACTTGTTCCGGGAGATGTTGTTCGCGTTCGCCTGGGTGATATTGTCCCAGCCGACATCAAACTCATGGATGGCGATTATCTGCTGGTGGACGAATCCGCATTGACCGGGGAATCCCTACCCGTGGAAAAGCATGGTTTAGATGTTTCTTACGACGGTTCCGTTATCCGTCAAGGCGAAATGAATGCGCTGGTAGCTGCCACTGGAATGAACACCTATTTTGGAAAGACTGCTAAGCTGGTGGCTGAAACCAAAACAAGAAGTCACTTTCAGAAGGCAGTCCTCAAAATCGGAGACTATCTGATCTTCCTTGGCATTGGGCTGGTTACCGTCATATTTTTTGTGGCCCTTTTTCGCCATGAGAGTTTCTTGGAGATACTCCAGTTTGCCCTGGTTCTTATCGTTGCGTCAATACCGGTAGCGCTGCCGGCGGTTTTGTCAGTTACCATGGCGGTCGGTGCAATAGCCTTGTCTAAAAAAGAAGCCATTGTCAGCAAACTGCTCTCTATTGAAGAAATGGCTGGCATGGATTGTTTGTGTTCCGACAAGACCGGCACCATAACCAAAAATGAGCTTACTGTTGCAAATCTGGTGCCTTTTGAGGGATTTACAGGCAACGATGTGCTGCTGTTTGGCACGCTGGCCTCCCGGGAGGAAGACCGGGATCCCATTGATACCGCAATTATCACTAAGACCAAATCGGTTGAGTCGCTTGCCGAAGTGATTGGCTCCCTTAAGATAAGTGGATTTAAGCCCTTTGATCCAGTTGCAAAACGTACGGAGGCCGCGGTAGAAGATGCTGACGGCAACCGCTTCAGGGTCACAAAGGGTGCACCCCAGGTGATCCTTGAGCTTGCGGCCAATCAAGAGGCCGTCAAATCTGACCTGGAAAAGCATGTGAACGCGCTTGCTGCAAAGGGGTATCGTGCGCTCGGAGTGGCGAGGACAGACGTGAAAGGAGCCTGGCAATTTGTCGGTCTTATCCCCCTTTACGACCCGCCCCGTGAGGATTCGGCAGAAACCGTCAAGACAGCTCAATCCATGGGCGTGAATGTCAAAATGGTCACCGGTGACCATGCCGCCATTGCCAGAGAAATCGCACAAGAGGTGAACCTCGGCACTAACATGATGCCTGCCTCTTCCTTTCTGGATAAATCAGGCAGAGAGGCCCGGCGCATTGTTGAAAAGGCCGACGGGTTTGCGCAGGTCTTTCCCGAGCATAAGTACCATATCGTCGAACTGCTCCAGCAAAAAGGGCATATTATCGGGATGACCGGTGACGGGGTCAACGATGCACCCGCCCTAAAAAAGGCGGACGTGGGAATTGCCGTTGCCGGCGCCACGGACGCGGCCAAATCAGCGGCTGATATTGTGCTCACCAAGCCAGGGCTTTCGGTCATTATCGATGCCATCAAGGAAAGCCGCAAAATATTCCAGCGCATGAACCATTATGCCATCTATCGGATCGCCGAGACGATTCGTGTTTTGATGTTCATGACTCTTTCTATTATTGTATTCAATTTCTACCCGGTTACTGCTATTATGATTGTGCTTCTGGCCCTGTTAAATGATCTGCCGATTATGACCATATCCTTTGATAACGTAAGGTATTCCAATGAACCCGAACAGTGGAAGATGTCTGTCCTTTTGGGTGTTGCCACCTCATTAGGACTATTTGGTGTTCTCTCGTCCTTTGGAATCTTCTATATCGGGGAAGAGATTCTGCACTTAAGCCGCGAGGCCCTTCAATCATTCATATACCTTAAACTCTCCGTGGCGGGTCACATGACACTGTTTGTTGCCAGGACAAGGGGGCCTTTCTGGTCTACCAAGCCAGCCAAGCCTCTGTTTCTTGCCCTTCTAAGCACCCAGATAATTGCGACCCTGATTGTCGTTTACGGTATCATACTGCCTCCCATAGGCTGGAAACTTGCCCTCTTTGTGTGGGGATACGCCTTGGCCTGGTTTGTACTTAACGATCTTGTTAA
>JBHHZW010000185.1:0-5167 GCA_046758305.1 Bacteroidota bacterium
GGACCACACGGGTCGAGAGCTCGAACGTGCATTGCTGGCTCGGGTCGCCTCTCATGAAAACATTACGACCTATGAAAATCACCTCGCGGTGGACCTCATTACGGAACATCACCTTGTCGGAATTGATAAGAGTCGGAAAGGGGACATCCACTGCTGGGGCGCTTACGTGCTCGATGTGGACGCGGGAGTCGTCAGGACCTATCTCTCAAAAATCACGATGATCACGACCGGGGGACTCGGCCAGGTGTATTTGCACACGACGAATCCTCCGATCGCTAGCGGGGACGGTGTCGCGATGGCCCACCGTGCCGGAGCGACCATTGCCAACATGGAATTCATCCAGTTTCACCCAACAACGCTGTACAACTCTGGTTCGCCAGCATTTCTCATCTCGGAAGCGGTGCGGGGATTTGGAGCAATTTTGAAGACAGGAAAAGGCGAGGAGTTCATGTCGAAATATGACCCCCGGGGATCGCTGGGTCCACGGGATATCGTTGCACGAGCAATCGATATAGAACTCAAGAGGAGCGGCGATGAGTGCGTCTACCTGGATCTTGGCCATCTTAACAGGGATCGGGTCAGAGATCGGTTCCCCTCCATCTATGAACGCTGCCTTCAATTTAACGTTGACATTACGCGCGACCCCATACCCGTTGTTCCAGCAGCGCACTATTCCTGCGGTGGAGTGGTGACGGACCTCGAAGGAAGGACGAACATCGATGGTCTCTACGCTTGCGGTGAGGTCAGCATGGTTGGAGTGCATGGAGCGAATCGGCTTGCGAGCAATTCACTACTTGAGGCGGTCGTGTTTTCCCACCGTGCTGCGGAAAGTGGGAAGCGACGACTGGCGGGCGAACGGTTTGCGCTGCCATCGGTTCCACCCTGGGATGACAGCGGAACGTTCAACAGCGAGGAGTGGGTTCTCGTTTCGCATGACCGGAAGGAAATCCAGCAATTGATGTGGGATTACGTAGGAATCGTTCGCTCGAACCTTCGATTGTACCGAGCCAAGCGTCGGCTTGACCTCATCCACCGCGAAGTCATGGATTTCTACAAGAAGACAAAGGTGAGCGAGGGCCTTATCGAGCTTCGGAACCTTTCGATCGTGGCGGACCTGATCGTTCGATCTGCACTTGCTCGGGAGGAAAGCAGAGGTCTGCACCACAATACTGATTATCCGAACCGAGACGACAGACGCTGGCTGCGGGACACCATCATCAAGGATGACTGAGCGCTCTGCCTTGTTTTCGTGTCAAAATCTTGGTATCATGCAATCGTGACGCTGGACGAACAACGCCAAATGGACAAACCGCGGTGTCACTGCGGCCTTTTTGGCGTGTACGGCTCTCCCCAGGCGGCAGTCCTTGCCTACTATGGGCTCCATACGCTTCAGCACCGCGGTCAAGAGGGCAGTGGCATTGTAACTTCAGCGTGGGATGAGAGGCGGCAGCGGTATCGATTCAACGTCCACAAAGATTTTGGCCTCGTTCATGATGTGTTCAAGGACGAGAAGATTCTCACCCAGGTCCTTCGCGGTTCGTCTGCAGTCGGCCACAACCGGTATTCGACGGCTGGGGCGTCAGAGAATAAAGCGAACCTTCAGCCGTTAACTGTCACCTACCGAGGTGGAAACCTCGCGATTTCGCACAACGGAAATCTCACCAACTACCGAACACTGCGGAAGAGTCTTCAGGACGAAGGCACGATTTTTCAGACCACATCCGATACGGAGGTCATTCTCCATCTGATTGCACGGAGTCGGGCGGAGGACCAGATAGAACAGATTCGAGATGCTTTGAAGCAGGTCGAGGGTGCCTACTCTCTCGTGATCCTCACCGAGGATAAGCTCATTGCTGCGCGCGATCCCTACGGCTGGCGTCCGCTTGCTCTTGGAAGAAAAGAGGGTGCATTCGTGATCGCCTCGGAAACGTGTGCGTTCGACATCATCGATGCAAAATACATTTCCGAAATCTATCCAGGCGAGATCATGGTCGTGGATCAAGAGAGTTTAACGACGGGAGAGGTTAAGTCGTATAAGATCAAGAAGGAATCCGTAGCGCCCCGACATTGCATTTTCGAGTATATCTACTTTTCCCGACCCGATAGCAGGATATTCGGTGAGAGTGTCGACAAGGTGCGGCGAAGGTTAGGGACAGCCCTCGCGCAGGAACATCCAGTTCCAACGGGTGCACATGACAGCTACGTCGTCGTGATCAACGTCCCAGACTCAAGTAACACGGCAACGCTTGGCTTTGCTCAGGACAATAGCCGGCAGGGTAATCAGACTCGCTATGAAATCGGACTGATCCGCAGCCACTACGTGGGTCGTACGTTCATTATCCCGGCACAGGACGTGCGGGAGATGTGGGTGAAAGCGAAGTTTAATACCGTGAAGGGTGTTCTCAAAGGGAAGAAAGTTGTAGTCGTAGATGACTCGATTGTGCGCGGAACGACTTCGAAGATGCTCGTCAAGCTTCTCCGAGAGGCCGAACCCAAGGAGATTCATTTTCGAGTGACCTGTCCGCCGATCCGGTTTCCGTGTCACTACGGGATGGATTTCCCGACGGAGGATGAGTTGGTCGCGAACCGTTTCGACGGAGACATCGAGAGAATTCGTCAGGAGCTGGGCGTCGACAGTCTCGGATACCTCTCCCTCGAAAAGCTGCTGGAAGCCGCGCCGAGGGACAACGGTGAGGACTACTGTACCGCGTGCTTCAGCGGACAGTATCCCGTCCAGGTTGACCTCGGTATGAAGAAAGATGAACACGACGTCTAATGCCGATGTTGGGTCCGTACAAACTCTGGACGATCTCGAATTTCATGAGCATCAGCCGGGTCCTGCTGCTCGTTCCCATAGTTGTGTTCCTGCTTGATGACTCTCCGGCAGGGCGGTACTGGGCGATCCTATTCATGGGGATTGCAGTGCTCACCGATTTTTTCGATGGATACGTTGCTCGGAGGCTGAACCAGGTCACTGAACTGGGCAAGGTGATCGACCCTCTCGCTGACAAGATTGTGGTGGGTGTCATCATCGTTATTCTCGTTGGCCTCGGCAAATTGGCCTTTTGGTTTGCAGCGGCCGTTGTGATTCGTGATATGTTGATCTTCCTCGGCGGCCTCTATGTTGCGAGGCGAAAAGGAAAAATCCTCGAATCGAACCAGCCGGGGAAATGGGCAGTCTCGGTTGTCGTTGTGACGGTTGTCTTTGCGACACTGGGCGCAAAACGGTTCGAGCTTCTCCTGGATGTCCTGATCGGACTCAGTGTACTGATGCTGCTGATCTCATTTGGTCTCTATGTGAAACGATTCCTGCAAGTCCTGCGCGTCGAATCATCTGCTGTGAATTAGAGATGGAATTCCTTGACAAACTGAAACTAAACAGACTAAGAGAAGGACTTTCCGAAACACGGGAAAACGTCTTCGGAAAAGTCTGTCGTGTGCTTGCAGGCCGGGAGAAAGTCGATGACGCCTTGCTGGAAGAGGTGGAGGAAATCCTGATTGCTGGTGACGTCGGTGTTGAGACGGCAGCGCAGATTATCGAAAAGATCAATTCGAGGGCGAAGCAGGACGGGTATCGAACAACGGAGGGATTGGTCAATCTGTTGAAAGATGAGGTAGAGCGTGCATTTGTAGCTGGCATCCCATCCGAAGTGCCGGATCCGTTTGCCCTGTCATTCGTCCAGAAACCCCACGTGATCATGATCGTGGGGGTAAACGGGGTCGGTAAAACGACGACGATCGCGAAGCTTGCCTTTCTATACGCTCAGAAGGGAAAAAAAGTGCTTCTTGCGGCAGCAGATACCTTCCGCGCTGCTGCGAATGAACAATTGAAAATTTGGGCTCAGAGGGCTGGCGTCAACTTGCTCCAGCAAGCTCGCGGATCAGACCCCGGAGCGGTAGCCCACGATGCCCTGAGGTCCGCAATTGCCCACCAAGCTGACGTGATGATCGTCGACACTGCGGGACGGCTCCACACAAAGGTCAATTTAATGGAAGAGTTGAAGAAGATCAGGCGTGTGTTGCAGAAGCAATTGTCCGACGCTCCGCAGGAAATCCTGCTCGTGCTTGACGCAACCACCGGCCAGAATGCGGTGGAGCAAGCGAAGCAATTCACGGAGGCGATAGGCGTCACCGGATTGGTTCTCACAAAGCTCGACGGGACCGCCAAGGGCGGTATCGTGGTCGCGATCAGCAGGGCGCTGAAGATTCCTGTCAAGTTTATCGGCGTCGGTGAGGGGATTGAGGATCTCCAACCGTTCGATAGAGAAGCGTTCGTGGATGCGCTCTTTGCACGATGAACATTCGAGCAAAAGACGTTAACCTCCATCTCAAGTATACCTTCACTATTTCGCGAGGCTCTGAAGATGTTGCGGAGGTGGTCATCACTGAGCTTGAACACGAAGGGATCGTTGGGTACGGCGAAGCGTCCCCATCAGCCCGTTACCATGAGTCGCGAACAACAGTCCGGGAGTTCCTGAGGAAAGTCCAGCTCGGTCGATGGGAATCACCCTTTCTGCTCGAAGAAATCGGCCGCTCTCTCGATTCGATTACGCAATGGAGCGGTGCTGCACGCGCTTCCGTTGACATTGCCCTGCACGATTGGGTGGGCAAGAGCCTCGGTATGCCTCTCTGGAAGCTCTGGGGACTCGACAGGAGAAAAACTCCACGTACGTCGTATACTGTTGGGCTGGACCGTCTCGACGTGATGGAAAGGAAAGTCCGCGAGGCTGAAGAGTATCCGATCCTCAAGGTGAAAGTCGGAGTGCCGGAAGACCGCGAGATCATCAAGACGATCAGGAACGTGACGGACAAACCGGTTCGCGTCGACGCGAACGAAGGGTGGAGGACCAAGGAGGTGGCGCTGGAAAAAATCAAGTGGCTCGAGGGCGAAGGGATCGAGTTCGTTGAGCAGCCGATGCCGGCCCAGGATCTCGCTTCCTGCGCTTGGCTTCGAGAGCGAGTGAACCTGCCGCTCATAGCCGATGAGAACTGCGTGCGTCTGCAGGACATTCCGAAGCTCAAGGATGCATTCGACGGCATCAACATCAAACTGATGAAATGTGGTGGTCTGCGCGAAGCCATGCGGATGATTCATACTGCAAAAGCGTTCGGAATGAAGATCATGCTGGGATGCATGATCGAAAGTTCCGTCGCGATATCCGCCGCT
>JBHHZW010000186.1:0-5135 GCA_046758305.1 Bacteroidota bacterium
CCCGAAGGGTCCAGAATTCAGCTTCTGGCGCCGGTCGTCCGCGGTCGCAAAGGGCACTACCGCGAGCTTTTCGAGGAGATCCTGAGAGACGGGTTTCTGCGGGTACGTGTGGACGGCAAAGTCCGGCAGATCGAAAAGGGGATGCAGCTTACCCGATTTAAAATCCACAACATCGAGATCGTGGTCGACCGACTCGTAGTTGAGCAAGACAACCGGAAGCGAATTGCCGATTCTGTCGAAACGGCGCTCGGATTTGGCTCGGGCATCGTCATTGTCGATGCGGGAAACGGGGACATTCTGTTCAGTCAGCATCTCTCGTGCCCGGCATGCGGTATCAGCTACGAAGAGCCCGCTCCAAACTCCTTTTCGTTCAACTCGCCCTACGGTGCGTGTCCTGGCTGTGAGGGCCTGGGCGAGAGAAAAGAGTTTGACATCAACCTGATTATTCCAGACGGTTCCAAGTCGATCAATCAGGAGGGGCTCGCACCGCTCGGGAAACCGCGACCCACCTGGATGTTCAGTCAGATTCGCGCCGTCGCGAAAAAATACGGCTTTGATTTTAACACTCCGATCAAGAAAATCCCAAGAAAGGTACGAGAAGTGCTCCTGTACGGTGCGGGTGATGAGAAATTTGAAATTGAGTATGTCTATGCGAACGGTCGGACGGTGACGTACAAACATCGATTCAGTGGGGTTGTGGACAGTTTGAAGCACTATTACGAAGAGACCACTTCGAACAATGTGAAGGAGTGGGTTGAGTCATTCATGAGTACCCTGCCTTGCGAGACGTGCGGAGGTGGTCGGCTCAAGAAGGAAAGCCTCGCGGTGAAACTTGTCGACGTGAAGAGGGGGAATGCTTACACTGTCCAGGATATTGTCAACAAATCGATTAAGGACGTCCGGCGTTTTTTTGCGGACCTTACCCTCACTGAACGACAGGCGGAGATTGGTCGCGAGATTCTAAAGGAAATCACTGCACGTCTGGATTTTCTCCTGAACGTCGGTCTCGATTATCTGACCTTGGACCGCCCTGCGAGGACTCTCTCTGCTGGTGAGGCACAGCGGATTCGACTGGCGACGCAGATCGGCACTCAGCTAGTTGGCGTCCTGTATATCCTGGATGAACCGACCATTGGCCTGCATCAGCGTGATAACGTCAAGTTGATCGACTCACTCAAGAATCTCCGCGATCTCGGAAACACAGTTCTGGTGGTGGAACACGATCGGGAAATGATTCAAAGCGCAGACTACGTGGTAGATCTCGGGCCTGGAGCCGGTGAACATGGGGGTTATCTGGTAGCGACTGGACATCCCGGAAGATTGGAGCTGAGGAATGGCGAATCAGCGGTCACCCCCGTAAGAAACACGGGCTCTTCGCCCCGCTCAAAGCGGCGCTACAACAATCAGAAATCCACGATCACGAATGGGCGTCAGCATGGTACGAACGGCCCGCCCGAACCGCATTGGCGGGCGGGCTTTGACTGGAAATGCCTGACTGCGGAGTACTTGTATGGCGAGAGACGGATCAAGGTGCCTTCGAGACGTCGTGAAGGAAACGGCGGGTACCTGACGGTGCGAGGTGCGAGAGGAAATAACCTCAAGCGTATCGATGGGAAGATTCCGCTTGGCAAGTTTGTCTGCGTGACGGGCGTGAGCGGCTCCGGGAAATCGACACTTATCGATGAGACCCTCTATCGGATTCTGGCAAGGAAGTTCTACAAGTCGAAAGATGTGCCCCTACTCTATGACGCAATTGAAGGTCTCGAGCATATCGATAAGGTGATCGCCATTGATCAGTCTCCGATCGGGCGCACTCCGCGCTCGAATCCTTCGACGTACACGGGTCTTTTTACGTTCATCCGTGATCTTTTTACGCAACTGCCGGAGGCGAAAATACGGGGCTATCGCGCCGGCAGGTTCAGCTTCAACGTCAAAGGCGGTCGGTGTGTGGAGTGTGGGGGGGATGGCCTTCGGAAGATCGAGATGAATTTCTTGCCGGACGTGTACGTGCTCTGCGATGTCTGCAAAGGAAAGCGCTACAATCGGGAAACGCTCGAAGTCCTGTTCAAGGGCAAGTCGATTGCAGACGTGCTCGATCTGACGGTGGAGGAGGGGTTGGAGTTTTTCCGCGATATCCCCCGGATCAAGCGAAAGCTACAGACTCTCTCTGACGTGGGGCTGGGCTACATCAGGCTTGGTCAGCAGGCCACTACGCTCTCCGGGGGCGAGGCCCAGCGGGTGAAGCTCTCGACGGAGTTATCGAAGGTTGGGACGGGGAAGACACTGTATATTCTGGACGAGCCCACGACGGGTCTGCATTTTGAGGATATCCGGATGCTCTTGTCGGTGCTCAACAAGCTGGTGGACAAGGGGAACACCGTCATCGTCATCGAGCACAACATGGATGTCATCAAGACAGCGGATTGGATCATCGATCTGGGTCCAGAAGGAGGAGACGCTGGTGGAGAGATTATTGCTGAAGGGACGCCAGAAAGGATGGCAAAGGTGAACACCTCGTACACGGGCCAGTTTCTCCTTCGGGAGCTCCGTGTTCGTTAACAGGCCGTCACCACAAAGGGTAATCTAAGATCTATGTGCGCGTCTTGGCTTTTGAGACAAACCTACTGCTCTCGACGTAGAACCTCCACTTTTTGTCCCTTCCATTCACAATCCCGACTCTTGTTGTTATGCCTATCCTGATCTTTCGGATGGGTTCTCCATTTGCTATGTAAATTTCGTCTCCCGTCAAATCTGCCCCATTTAGTTTCTTGTCAATCCCAAACGCCTCGCACACCTTCCCCGGACCATTCGTTAAGCTTGCAACATTACCATGATTTCCATCATTTCCAGTGGATCCTCTGTTCCTCCTCATCTCCTCAATCCCTTCTATCGGCTCCAGCGCCCGAATCAACACCGCCTCACCGATGCCTTTCTTTCGCGTGACAACGTTGATACAGTAGTGCGTGCCGTAGATGAAGTACACGTACAGGTGTCCTCCTTCATCAAACATCACTCTGTTGCGCTCGGTGATACCATGGTACGAGTGAGAGGCGGGATCGCTCTGGCCATAGGCTTCCACTTCTACGATTTTTCCAACGAGCCGTTTACCTTTGACGTTGCGGACGAGATACTTGTCGAGGAGGTCCTTCGCGACTTGAGCTGTGGGAAGGAGGTAGAAGGTGCGAGGAAGCTTTCTCAAGGCCATGTTCATGCTTCAAATATGCTGCAAAGAGCTGCGTGGAAATTCCAAGATCCAATCACCAAGCTCCAAATAAGTTCCAAGAACCAAATCTCAAGCTCCAAACTCTTGGGACTGTGAAAACCGAAAGCAGTCTCCAGTGAGATCGAACAACTGCTGGTGTCCACCTCGATCAGTGTGAAACATAAAGATCTAAGTGGAAATTCCAAGAACCAAGCACCAAGCTCTGTGCCAAAGGCGCATGTCCGCCAGAGGCAGATGCGCCTCCGGAGCACGCCTCGTGCGCACAAATAAATCCCAATTGCCAAATTCCAAACGATCTCGAGGTTGAGAGGGAGAGAGTCCGTCTGCTTGTCTCTGATGATAGACTGGGGCCAGAGCAGTCAGATGAAAGGAATAGCAATTGAGAATAAGGCAAAGTACCTTCGGTGATCGGAGGGTACTTTCCGATCAAGGTGCAGGTGCTGAGAGCATTTCAAGGTCAAGCGCCGATATCGCGTTATGAAGGTTGAGTCCAGAAAACCCTACGACCTCGAGAAGCGAACATTTCAGTTCGCCAAAAAAGTCGCACTTTTGTGTCAGAACCTCAAGAAAACAACTACAAACTACGAATACGCAAGACAGCTTATAAGATCATCTGGATCCGTTGGCGCCAATTACATTGAGGCAAACGAAGCACTAGGCAAGAGAGATTTCGTCATGAAGATCAAGACCTGTCGCAAGGAATCAAAGGAAAGCGCCTACTGGATCCGGTTAATTCTTGAGACAAACGGAGAGGAACCCAAACAGGAAGCATCCGCACTCATGAACGAAGCCGTCGAGCTGAAAAAGATCTTCTCCGCGATTGTGGAAAAGACGATGTAAATACGGATCAGGAGTTCAATGATTAAGTGCAACGCCTAGGATTTTGTTTTGGATTTGCTATCCTAGGCGATTATGAAAACGCGAACATATTGCCAGCTCTCAGCGGAGGAGAGAGATACGATTGCATACAAGTATACCCAAGGGGCGTCACTCAGTGAGATTGCTGGAGCGCTTGGACGCAACAAAAGCACCATTTCCCGAGAACTCCGCCGGAACAAGGCTCCTATCTACAGCATCTATCTGGCCAACCGAGCACAGCAGCGCTCAACGGCTCGCAAAAGCCAGGCGCACCGGCGACCGCGCCTCAAACGCGATCGCATTCGGCGCTATGTGAGGAGCAAACTCATGATCGGATGGTCTCCCGAGCAAATCGCCGGTCGACTCCCCATCCACCATCCTGGCTTCAGCATCAGCCATGAGGCGATCTATCAGTACCTCTACGATCGGAATGTCCGTCGCCAGGAGGATCTCGTTCCCTTCCTTGCCCGCGCCCACAAGCGGCGTCAGGTGAAGGGTCACCGGCATACGCACCGAAGCCTGCATATTCCCGAGCGAACATCCATCACCGAGCGCCCCTCCCATGTCCTCCAGCGCAAGCAGCTTGGTCACTGGGAAGCAGACGCCGTCTTTGCGCGCCGTTCGATCTCCGGCCTCCAGGTCGTGGTCGAGCGCAAGACGCGCTTTACCAAACTCATCAAGCTCAAGGAACGCTCAGCCCGTCAAGTCCGCTGTGCTCTCACGCGAACACTCCGTCCCTACCCTCCCGCCGCTCGACGGACCATCACCTACGATAATGGGTCGGAGAATGTCCTCCATCAGCAGGTCAACGCGCTCCTTGGCACTCGATCCTACTTCTGCACACCGTTCCACAGCTGGGAAAAAGGAACGGTCGAGAACACTATCGGGCTCCTCCGCCGGGTGTTCCCGAAGAAGACTAACTTCGACACCGTCTCACGCATAGCAATCAAATTACTCGAACGTCGACTCAACAACAGACCGAGAAAAGTGCTACATTATAAAACTCCCCGGGAGAAGTTTAACTGCTGCGTTGCACTAACACGTTGAATTCAGC
>JBHHZW010000187.1:0-5113 GCA_046758305.1 Bacteroidota bacterium
GCATACCTTAAAAAAACAACGCACGAGACTTGACTGCTTACATAAAAGGCGGGGAGTATACAAACCCGCGCACCCACACCAACCCGCGCGTGGCGGGTGGGGAGTACAGAGCAAACTCAACTACATTCTTGACCGAATTGAGAGATGGCACTTGTTCATGAAGCTTAGATCTCCTATATTCATTTGAACTCTGAACAGAGGGACACGAACATGAAAACTCTCGTCATCGGTGCCACGGGAAATGTGGGCACAGAAGTGGTCCAAGCCTTGATGAAAAAAAATGTAGAAGTACGAGCGTTGGTGCGCTCAGCGGAGAAGACAAAACAGTTGCCTCAAGGCGTCGAGCCCGCTGTCGGTAACTGCCTGAAGCCAGAATCGCTCGCCGAATCTCTGAAAGGCGTCGAGAGCGTCTTCATGCTTTTCCCCGTCTCCGAGGACGAAACAGAGATGGGGCTCAACACCGTCGAGGCAGTGAAGAAAGCTGGCATCAAGCGAGTCGCGTACATGTCGGTCCAGGACGTGGAGAAGAAAACCGGCATTCCCCATTTTGACAGCAAAGTGCCGATCGAGCAGGCGATTGTCGACGCCGGTTTCGCGTACACGTTTCTACGGCCCAACAATTTTTTCCAGAACGATCTCTACCTGAAGGATGCGATCACGCGGAGGCTTGAATACTCGGTGCCGTTTGGGAACGGAAAAATCAGTCGCGTGGACACGCGGGACATTGCGGAAGCCGCTGTCCGGGTGCTGACTGAGCCCGGACATGAAGGTGAGACTTATGTCGTTGCCGGACCAGAGGCACTCTCGGGCCATGACATTGCCTTAGCGTATGCTAGTTATCTTGGAAAGTCGGTCCAATATTATTCTCCGCCTCTCGATCGGTGGGAAGAGGAGGCGCGCCGGATGATGGGGGACAAAATGGCAAAAGATATGCGGATCATGTTTGAATACTTTCAGCGGCGCGGTCTGGCGGCCTCGGACAAGGACGTGAAGAGGCTCGAAGAACTCCTCGGTCATCCGCCGCTGACAATGCTGGAGTTTGCGAGAGAGGCGGTGGAAATGTGGGGGGTGAGCTGATCTACAGATCATCATTGACACCTTCATTCTTGAACATCCCTTCCACAACCAAGGTCTCTTGATTGTTCAAAGGAGCTGTCTCGCCATTTTCTTCACGGTAGTAGGATACTTCGCCAAGTATTTCACGAGCTGTTTGCGGTTAAGCTCCTTCAGTTGGAGTTGCTGAGCTTCCATCTTGAGCCTGCCCCTAGAAGCGATGTACAGGCTGTCAAGTAACGATTTCTCCGGCTCAGCAATGAGCACCCCTTTTGCATCTTTGTAGCCGAAAAACAAGGCCGATTTCAGCTTCCGATACTCGACCTCCACGGTTCCTAGCGTGACTCTCCTGCTTTTTCGTGTTGTCGCAAACGTCAGAGTAACAGGGATCTGTGATATGATTCCGTAGCGCGACAGTGCTGATTCGAATGAGAGATAAGAAGGTGTATAAAACGCATTGGCGATCGAATCGAGATTTCCATATCGCTCGGGCAAAATGTACAACCCCCCTCGTAACCGGATAAGTTGCCCAGAGCCCACGAGGCGACTCAGCAGGACGTACAATGTCCCTCTGGAATAACTGGTGAGCTTCTCCACATCATTGATCGTGAAGAAAGCCTTGTTGATCTTCTTCATCCTGTTAATAAGGACACTCATCTTGTCGCTAGCTCATTAATGACTGGACGCCAGTCAATTGGCAAGTACTTGTTCAAGGTTTGACGCAACATTCTCTCACTGACCTTTGGCAGTCCCTTTGGAAGCTGCTTTTTGAGCTTCTGTGCAACGTACCACAAGTCAAACAAATCACGTGGTTCTTCTCGATCCTTCATTGCAGCAAGCTTTTCTAGGTAAATACGTTCCAAGGTCGTTACTTGGAATAGCACCTCCAAGTTTGTGGTCGGACTGGTTAAAAGCTTGACTTCCCAATCTTTTCTTTTCAAATAGGGTTTCCGCGTTGAAATTTCCAGCTTCATCCTGAAGGGAAGCGCTATCAACTCATCTCGAACCAAGAACTCTATCAGCAGAGTATAATACTTCCGCCACTGATCAGTAATACGGAGTTCGTATCTGCCGGCGAAGCGTCTCGCCCAATCGAAAACATGGGAAGAGGAGATACTCCCGGCCAGCGAGAAATCGAGATCATCCGAGTATCTGGGTGAGTTATATGCCAATCGCAGCGCTGTGCCTCCTTTGAAGATTAGTTTAGAACTCCACTTGGTCGTCGAGAGCTCTTTCAACGCTATCACTTCCCAGTACTCTCGCAGCAACTGGTTCGGGCTGATCTTTAGTGTCGATGACAAGCTTTGGACAAGACTATAGTCCATGAATCTTAACAAAATTGTTAAGAAAACTGGAACAATATACCAAGGAAAGATCCATAAATCAAGGAAAAACTCGCCGCATGTTAGTTGCACAAGAACTGTGCTGGGCAGAACAGCTATGTCGATCAGCATTGCCCACCCGCCACGGACCATGCAGGAATTTGCAGAAGAGGCAGTACATACTCTGGGGCGTGACGTAGTTCTCACGCCAACCAAGGATGCCCAGACTCGTTCATGGCCTGCATACTAGCTACAACACAGCAGCAGGTTTCACGGCACAACGGCGGCAATTCTCAACGATCCTCCAGTCTCACCACTATACTTTATTGCCGGAATATGCCCTCCCCTCATCTCTATCAGCACATTGCCTAGGGGAGGGCTAGGGAGGGGTCATCCACCAACTGAGTTTCGACTCATCTCACAATCGCCACAATCCTCAGCGGTCCTCCACTGCCGCCTCTGATTTTCATCGGCAGAGCTACGATCGTGAAGCCTTTCTCGGGAAGCAGATCGAGATTGGCAACGTTTTCGAACGCTGGGACGTTCGCCTCAAACAGGGTCACGTGGCTCTCAAAAAGGTTCGACTGGCCGTGGTCGATGCTCGGCGTGTCGATGCCGATCGCCTTGATCGACCGCTCACTGAGAAGCCACGCGGCCGCATCGGGATGTAACCCTGGAAAGTGAAGTTTCGCCACAGCCTCAGGACCCCGCTCGGACGTGCCCATGTATTTTTCCCGGTCCGGCCAGTGCTTGCCGAACCCCGTCCGAAGGAGCACGATCACGTTGTCTGGCAGCTTCCCCTGCTGAGTTTCCCACTCGAGAAAATCGCTGACCTGGATCTGATAATCGTCATCGGCCAGACATTTCGCGGAGACATCCACGAGAACCCCTGCACCGATCAGCTGATCGAGGGGAATTGCATCGACCGTATTGCGATCCTTGTAAAAGTGAATTGGCGCGTCGATGTGTGTCCCGCCGTGCTCGGCCGTACAGAACTTGTTCGCGGTGTAGTAATATCCTTTCTCGGTGAACCCCTCGAAATCCTTCTCGAACACAAATCCTTTCTCCGTTGGCCAGAAGATGGTTTGATCATCGAACGGATAGGAGAGATCAATGATCGTGCCGGCGGAAAATTCCGGCGAGGGAGCACATCCGTAAAGACACACCCAATAGAGGGATCCAAGAACAGCAACGAAACGTTTCATGGAGTTCTCCTGCGATTTTTCTATGATTAGTGGGTCTATGGTGAAATAGTCCATCCGAACGCATGAGACCAGAAGCTTCATTCACTCGACTACAGGAGCGCTCAGATCCTAGAAGTTCTTGTAGTTTTCTCCTCCAAACTTGGACAGAATTCGTGCAACGAGCTTAGCTTCGCAGTGACCGAACCCTTCCCCTCCTCAGGAACTTTGGATCGATCCACTTTAAATGGAGATAAGCAACGAGTGACCCGAGCAATGCGACCGACCCGGTGGCAACATACTTGAGGACATTCTTCCACCATAGCTCCCTCAGAAAGCCACCCCGTGCTATCGCAGTAAGGAGAACTGCGATCGAAATCCCAAGTACAGAGATTGATCTGACGGATACAAGATTCGTCAGTTGCCAGAAAAGCGCGAGAAGAAGGAGCGGGACGCTGGCAGCGATCGCCAATATCAACAACCCTACCGGCAGGAGGTGAGGAATCAATAAGTAGGCTTTGAAGAACGTCCTACTAGCAATCGTTAGCTGACGGAGATAATCCCTGCTCGACCAGGTACCATCTGCGTAGTTTTTGATCTCTTCGAATCGCCAACCCGTTCGCCGTCCCTCATGGGGAGCAAGCTTCACCGGCTTTGGTTTCGGGCGCACCCCGTAAGCGCGCAAAAGTCGCCGTTGGATCATCTTATCTGCCATCTTGTAACCACTGTACATCAGTGAATACGCCTCAACCTCAGTGAAGGAGTCGAGGTCCGTTCTGATTTCAGACAATCGCCGCTGGACACGCTGGTCAATACCGAAGTAGGTCGGATTGGCGAACCTGTCGCTCGATTCTTGCTTCTCTTCTCCCGGGCCAAGGCGTTCAAGCTCGACGTCTTCTCGCAAGTGAAGAATCGGATGCTCCTTGATTGCTCGAGCTTTTCGCTGCAGCGAAAGTGATTGTAATCCCTGATCGCGTACCCTGTCCAGCAGGATGTTGTTGCTCCTCTTCACGACATTCAGGAATCCCGTACCCGGCTGCTGCTCGTCCTGCAGTTGGCCGCTCGCGTCGCTGGTGATGACGTCAGTGCAGGCCTCGTACAGGATGGAAGAAATACCCTGGTTATCGTTCACTCCCCCATCGACAAGCTGCGGAACTACGTCCGGATAGAGCCCGGTCAGTGCGAGCGGACGAAGGACTCCGGGCACGCACGCCGAGGCCGAGACTGCAACACTCAGCGGTATCCGTCGATATTTTTCGAGATCCGCATCTTCGTACCGAAATGCCGACAAGAAAAAGTTTTTGTCAAAGCTTTCTGATTCAACTTCCGGCTCGCGCTCACCCATATCTACCGCTGTAAACTGCCAGTTCCGCCCCGTGTTGAGCGTCGTCGCGTTGATGATGAGCATCGGGACTTTGGCCTGGCGTCCGCGGTTATGCTTGCGAGGATGAAACGGTTTCGGTGACTTCAGTGGTTGAATCTTGATTTCACTCAGGGCGATTCTCGGATGATCCGCAATCGAATCATAAAAGGGTTCGCCGTATAGCTCCGCCATGC
>JBHHZW010000188.1:0-5084 GCA_046758305.1 Bacteroidota bacterium
CACACCCATGAAGGAATTCATCGAGTTCATCGCCAAGTATCTCGTCGACAATCCTGAGGGTGTTCTGCTGGAGCAGGAGGAAAAAGAAAACAGGATCATCTTTAAGTTGAAAGTGGCGGAGAATGACATCGGGAAGGTGATCGGGCGGAAAGGGAGAACTGCACAAGCGATGCGCACCTTGTTGAGTGCAATTGCAGCCAAAGAAGGTAAGCGTGTCATTCTGGAAATCATCGACTGAACAGGAATTATGTTCTCCTGGCAGAAGTACTCACTCGCGGAGGGTGGAACTCTCGTGAGAGAATCAGCCCTTCATGCAGAGCCGGCAGATAAAACGGCGCGGTATGGAAGCGAGCGAGATGTTGAGTGCAGTGTTAGTGGGATGGGTCGAACCGTCCGTAGCACAAACCGCTGGAGATCGACAGGAGACCATATGGAGGCTGGACATCCCTCTAGCTTTTTCTGTACATCCATGTTTAGTAAACACGCTGATGGAAATACTGTAGGAATCGTTGCGGTATCTGTATATGAAGAGAGGAGCAGCAGACTGAACCGACGGTCCTCGTGACCGGGAATACAAAGTATTTCATTCGCATCTGGCCGTACCCCATAGCGCGAGAACCCCAATTCAAGTTGAACAAAATGATTGTGCCACGGAAAGATCGGAAGTTCAGGAAGAAGGAAGCGTGAAAGAGGAGCTGTACGCGATCGGGAGAATCCAGAAGTGTTTTGGTGTGAAGGGTGAGTTCGTCGTGGAATTGATGACTCTGAACGCTGAGCGGTTCTCGCAGCTCGAGGGGGTGCTCATCGGACGTGATGATGGAGGAGTGTGCCCCCACAAAGTCCGGATCGAGAGCGTGCGTCCTCAGGGAAGGCGCATCGTTGTCAAGTTGGAGGGAATCGATGACCAAAGCTGCGCGGAGGAATTGCTCGGATGCTATCTGTACGTCACGCACGAGGACCGTATTGCTCTGCCCCCGCACACATACTTTATTCATGACATCCTGGGATTGAAAGTAGAGGATGAAGAGGGAGCACCGATCGGAACCGTTGTCGATGTCCTTCGCTTGCCCGCACATGACGTCTACATCGTAAGGCAGCGATCGAAAGAGTTTTGGATTCCGTCGGTTCGGGAAATCATTCGAAACGTAGATCTCCAGAAAAGGGTGTTGCAGATTCACGTCATCGAGGGTCTCCTCGACCCCCAGTAGCTTGAGAGAGACAACAGTAACAGTATGAGAATCGACATCATCACGGGGTTTCCAAAACTGCTGACCGGCCCTTTGACGGAGAGCATCGTGAAGCAGGCTCAAGAAAAGAAACTGGTCGAGATCTTCGTGCACGATTTGCGTGACTACACGCATGACAAACACCGTACGATCGATGATACTCCGTACGGTGGAGGGGCGGGAATGGTCCTGAAGCCCGAACCGATTTTTCAATCCGTCGAAGCACTAAAAGCCGAGCGGAGCTACGACGACGTTGTCTATCTGACTCCTGAGGGGGCACGATTCACTCAGCGGCTGGCGAATGACCTCTCACTGAAGAATAATATCATTCTCCTGTGTGGACATTATAAGGGGATTGACGAACGGGTGCGAGAAGTGCTTGTGACGCGCGAAATTTCCATTGGAGACTATGTTCTCACAGGAGGTGAGCTCCCGGCGCTCGTGGTGATCGACGCTGTCGTCCGGTTGATTCCAGGTGTTCTGTCCGACGCCGAGTCGGCATTGGAAGATTCTTTTCAACGAAACCGGCTTGACTATCCCCACTACACTCGGCCAGCCGACTACAGGGGCATGAAGGTACCGGATGTGCTGGTCACCGGCCACCACGTCGAGATACAGAAGTGGCGTGAGGCGCAAGCGCAGGAACGCACGCGGGAGCGTCGTAAGGATCTTCTCGATAGAGAGTGAATGGGGCAACGTCCTATCCGCCTCTTGAACAGAGAATAACTATGGACAAACTTTCACTCGTTGAGGCTACAGAACGGAAGTCGGATATTCCTGCGTTTCAACCTGGTGATACAGTGAACGTGCATGTTCGGGTCATCGAGGGTGACAAGGAGCGGATCCAGCAATTCCAAGGTGTGGTGATCAGTCGCCGGGGTTCAGGACTCCGCGAGTCATTCACCGTTCGCAAGGTATCCGAGGGAGTCGGCGTTGAGCGCATTTTCCTGCTCCATTCACCGCGGATCACGAAAATTGAGCTGGTGAAAGAGGGCCGTGTCCGCCGCGCGAAGCTCTACTACCTCCGAAGGCTAGCGGGCAAGGCCGTCCGGCAGAAGACCACGACTCAGTAACGAAGGATGGATCTTCGATGCGGAAGAAGCTCGGCGTCGTTCCATACGTTCTCGCGAGACCGCTGGTGCATGGCTTGGGAGAAGCCAGCTCGAAGTTCGAACTCGAATATGCAGACCCGGTGTCTGTTGCAGTGAAGATGCGCGAGGGGTCGCTCGATGTTGCCTTTCTCTCCCCAATGGATTATGCCTTGAATAGTCCAGACTACTCGATTGTCCCGGGAATCGGGGTTTCGAGTCCTTCAGCAAATCGTTCCGTGCTTCTCGCATTCCAGCGAGGCCTTCGGAAGATCAAGAGCGTTGCCGTCGCGAATGCATCGACCTCCGAGGTCATGATGGCACGCATTCTTCTGGCGGAGAAGTACGAGGTCAATCCGACATTCGTTCCACTTCCTTCCACCCGTTCATTGACCATCGAAGCGATGCTCAGGAGAGCAGATGCAGCTCTGATTGCAGGGGATGAGAGCATACTGAGACAAGATTCTATCGAATCCGCGCTTGATCTGAGCGAGGAGTGGAGTGACCTGTCCGATCTCCCCTTCGTTCACGGGTTTTGGGTGGTTCGTTCCAACATGCTCGCGAAAGAGGAGCTGCGCATGCTGCAGGAATCGAAGGAGCGTGGGGTAAACGAGCTCGAAGATATTGCGACAGAAGCCGCCAAACAGGTCGGTCTTGCTGCAGAGCGTGTGACTAAGCTTCTGACGTCACTCGCCTTTGACCTTGACGAAGAAGACGTTGAATCGCTGCGGGAGTTCCTCCGATTCGCGTTCTACCACGGTATCCTCGGCGAAGTGCCCGAAATAAGGTTCCTGGAGATCGAACAGGAACCGAATCCTCATTTCAACTGACTGATTCGCCGCTTCCTTTGGGGGGTTGCGGTGAGGTCATCCCTTCAGGATTGAATTTAAACGGAATTCGACTAAATTACCCGACGGACTGAGCCTTACAATCGGGCCTGTCGGACCGCCCTCAAGACCTCGGTGTGCCCAGCAATCCCCTTGCTGTGGAAACGACGTAGCAGGTCCAGGGCTTAACAGTCGGCAACTCCACTCCCGAAGGGACTCTCCGAAGTCCCGCCACTTTTCACGAAGTGCACCGAAGGCGCCACTTCGTGGACCGCTTCGCGGGTGGTGGACGTTCGGAGATCGACGGTCATGCTCAAGACACTGCGCATTAAGAATTACGCACTCATCGATGAGATTGAGGTCGAGTTTGAAGCCGGGCTAAACATTCTCACCGGTGAGACGGGTGCTGGGAAGACGATCATCATCGATGCGATGAGCCTCGTGCTCGGAGAGCGTGCGAGTTCCGACGAGATTCGATCAGGAACGGAGAAAGCAGTGGTGGAGGGGGTATTTGCCGTTGCAGGGAACCGGAAACTGAAAAAACTCCTGGAGGAACATCAGATAGACTGGAACGAGGAACTGATCCTGCGCCGTGATGTTTCGAGCAAAGGGCAGAGCCGATGCTTCGTCAATGACACTCCCGCCACGCTCTACCTTCTGAAGACCGTGGGCGACTTGCTTGTCGATTTGCACGGTCAGCATGAGCATCAATCGCTCCTCCGAGTGGACACGCACACCAACCTCCTGGATGATTTCGGTGGACTTGAAGGACTCGTCGGTGAGTTTCGCCGGGCGTACGATGCCTTGCAGGGTTTGTTCGCGGAACTTGAAGATCTAAAAGAGAAGGAGCATCAGCTGAAGGGAAAAAAGGAGCTGTACGAATTTCAGATCAAGGAGATCGATGCGCTCAGGCTTCAACCGGGTGAAGAAGAGGAGTTGGAATCCGAGCTGAAAATCCTGGAGAATGCGGAAAAGCTGTACGAGGCAACTTCCCGCTTGTACGAAATGTTGTACGAGGGTGACCATTCGGTCCATGATCAGCTAGTGCTCGCGAGGAACCAGCTCGAAGACCTGGCAACGATCGACAGGTCGTTCGAAGCGATGAAAAGTGAATGTGCTTCGGCTGAGGTGATTGTGGGTGAGGTGACGAGGTTTCTACAGCAGTATAATTCAAGGGTGGAATTTAACCCTGAACGTCTGGAACATAACCGCAATCGGCTTGGACAACTGGCGCTCCTGAAGAAGAAGTATGGCGGATCGGTCGATTCAATACTCCGGCACCGTGAAACGATCGGTCAGGAAGTGGCGCTGGCGGAGAATTTTGAAGGGGAGATTCAGAAACTGCAACAACAAATCGAAGAGGTCCAATCGCTTGCCTCAGAAATAGCGCAGCGACTATCGACAAAGCGTCGTGAAGTGGCTCGGAAGCTAGCGAAGACGATCGTGGATGTCCTGGCTGGCCTGGGCATACCGAACGCGCAGTTCGATGTTATCGTTGAGAACCGAAAGGTTGTGGCCGGCGAAAATGGCTTTGTGAAGCTTGGCAGGGAATTTTACGAGACGACCCCGAGGGGGATCGATTTCGTCGAGTTCTATGTGTCCACCAATATCGGTGAGGACGTCAAACCGTTGGTGAAAGTAGCATCTGGAGGGGAGATCTCCCGCATCATGCTGGCCTTGAAATCGATCCTGGCGAAGTCGGAGCGATTGCCCCTGCTGGTTTTTGATGAAATCGATTTGGGCATCAGCGGGAGGATCGCCCAAGCAGTCGGATCGAGTCTCAAGAACCTCTCCAACTTTCACCAGGTCATCGCGATCACGCATCTTCCGCAGATCGCCAGCCTTGCAGACACTCATTTTGTGGCGGAGAAGGTCCGGGACGGGAAGCGCACTGCTACACGCATGCGCAAATTGAGCCTGGAGGAAAGAGTACATGAAGTGGC
>JBHHZW010000189.1:0-5076 GCA_046758305.1 Bacteroidota bacterium
AGAAATACTGATGATTTCATGTAACCTTTCATCATCGCACCCTCGCATTTTCCTGTAACTCCGGGTCTGCTAATTTCTAAACAACGTACTCCTGATTAACCCGTGTTCGTCACCAGGCTGTTGCCTAACCACTTAACTGATGTCCACAATTGCTGCAGAAACGGGCCTGCGACTTGATTCGCAAGCCACAGATGGGACAGAAATGTTTGTTACTCGCGTTCGGCTGTTTGCGCAACGTCTGCAGCTGTTCTTCAAGTCTTCGTCTAGCTGAGGACTTGCCGTTCGAGTCATCAATTTTTTGGAACACAGCCACAGCCTCACGACGGAACTGTGTATTCATCTGTGTATAATCTTCTTCTGAAATTTTTCCCATCTCATGGTCGAGTTCAACATCCTTGATAGCCGAAAGGAGATTGTCTCGCTGCGCATAGAGATCCGCAAGGTGACCATGCCGCGATTCCGCAGCCCCTCGCGCAGAAAGTCGCTTTTGCAGATATGGCAGTGCGACAAAACCAACACTCGCCAAAACGATGACCAAGAGTAATACCGTATCCATTTGCTTTCCTCAGGTTAATTCTTTAATGAAGTTGATGTCTGTAAGTATTAGGAGGTGCTTTTTAGAAAATCGTTCCAATCCCGGACTGTTCAAGATGGGAACAGATGATATGTATTGAAACTCTTTCCCACAAAACGGAAAGAGAAGACAAAACAGAGTTCCTACACACTTGCGTTTCAGAGCCCCGATTGGGAAAAAAACAAATTCATGACAATAAAAGCCTGCTTTTCGTTGTTTCATTCGCGCGAATCAAGCCGTTTCTTGCACTGCGCCGCAATAGATGATGCCGGTCTCATAAGGTTTCAATCCAGGTCATGTAACATTTCATCTAACATTTTCTCGTATTTGGGATCGGTTTTCTTCGATTGCTTCTCATGCAAACGTCTTGTTTTCGACCTGCGTGCCCATCTCCGCAGGATTTTGACAATACCATAGCCAGTGATGATGATCGCCGCAAAGGGCGTGATCCACGCTGTGAGGTTGAACCCCTTTTTCGTTGGCGCTGAAAGAGTGTGTTCACCGTATCGACTGACAAAGGTTGCGAGGATCTGGCTTTTCCCCAGACCCTGATCAATGAACTCCTGTGCCTCGGCGGTGAGCTTATCTGCGGATTGGCACGCCATGGAACCCTGGCAGGCTTCAACGGTCATATTACAACCACACAGGCATGTAAGGTTTGTTTTGATCTCTTGTAAAGTGGGTGGTGCTTGTGCCCAAAGGTGCTCGCTTGAAAATACGAACGCAACTAACAAGACAACCGGCAATTGACTCTTACGAAGCATGTTTCACCTCCAATTCCCGGACGCGCGCAGTCTTGAAATGCACGATTTCCTTTGAGCGCTTCATCCGGTCGGGCCCAAGCGCTATCAGCGTGCCAATAATCATCACAACGCCGCCAGTCCAAATCCAATTGACCAACGGGATGATCATAACTTTGATCGCGGCGCGCTGCTGCATATCCCACCCAGAGAGAATAAGATAGAGGTCTTCCTTCATCGTCTGTCGGATGGCTACTTCCGAGACCTCTTCGTGGTTGCGATGCTTCTGCTTTGCAGGGAAGAGCGTAGCAATGTTCTTGCCCGCCTCTTGAACTTCCATTTTCGCTGCCACGATTTGCGCCTCTGCAGTAGATTGATCTTCAAGTCCCTGGTAGCGCAGCACGTAATCAGCTATTTTCATCGACTCGCCAGGTACCAAGGAAGCTGTCTTTTCCCTCTGAAAAGCGCTCGAGCCAGTGATACCGACAAATATCATGATTACACCGAGGTGCACAACATAGCCGCCGTAGCGACGTTTGTTCCGCATGGTCAGGTCCCAGAAGGAGCGCAGAACATTCTGCTTTGAAATGCGGGCCCGTGCTGCAGTCCCGCGATAGAATTCCAGAACGATGGTCACGAGGACAAACAGGGACAGCGCGAAAGACATCAACGGATAAATTGAACGTATGCCGAGGATGAAAAGTATGATAGCGCTGCCCCCTGCAAAAGAGAACGGGATGGTGAAACTACGAAGTAAATTGTGGGTGGAAGCCTTACGCCAAGCGATCAACGGACAGATGCCAGTGAGCGCCAAGAGTAGCAGAGCTATCGGGACATTGACTTGATTGAAAAACGGAGGGCCGACAGTAATTTCTACACCCCGAACAGCCTCGGAAATAATGGGGAAAATCGTGCCCCAGAAGATTGCGAAGGCCATGCCCACAAAAAGGAGGTTGTTGAGCAGGAAACTTGACTCCCGGGAAAGAATGGAGTCAAGACGATTCTCACTCTTGAGATTTCGCCGCCGCAGCCACAAGAGGTAGATTGAAACGAGAAGTATGACCCCGAGAAAAATCAAAAACAAGGGACCGAGAGTCGAAACACCAAACGAGTGCACAGAGCTAATGATACCGCTTCGGGTAATGAATGTCCCAAAAATGGTTAGCGCGAAGGTGAGAATAATTAGCGCCAGATTCCACACTTTCAACATACCACGCTTTTCCTGAATCATGACCGAATGCAGAAAAGCGGTACCGGTGAGCCACGGCATGAGGGATGCATTCTCCACCGGGTCCCAGGCCCAATAGCCACCCCATCCAAGCTCCTCATACGCCCATTGAGCGCCAAATAGATTTCCAAGTCCGAGTAAAAGCCAAGAGAAAAGGGTCCAACGACGAGTGGTTCGTATCCATTGGGTATCAAGCCTGTTGGCGAGCAACGCCGCTATCGCAAAGGCAAAAGGTACAGAGAAACCAACATAGCCAAGATAAAGCGTAGGAGGATGTATAACCATGCCGGGATTTTGAAGCATAGGGTTCAGGCCGCTGCCATCGGCTACAGGTCTTGGTAGGAACTCAAACGGACTGGTGGTATACACCATCAAGCCCAAGAAAAAGAAAGCAGTGGCTAGTAAGATTCCCAGTACATACGGCATCACTTCGCGATTTTTTCGCCTATTTTGCCACACCACGACCGCAGAAAACAAACTGAGCAACCAGCCCCACAACAAGAGCGAGCCTGCCTGTCCAGCCCAAAGCGCAGAAACGGTGTAGAACATCGGTAAAGTGCGGTTGGAATAAGAGGCTACGTATTTGAGAGAAAAATCACGGCTGACAAATGCGTATATGAGAGCGGCCATAAGTATGCTGGATAACACAAACAGAGCCACAGCGCTCCGTTCAGCACTGGCCGTCATATCCGCGCGACGCCACCGGCCACCCATAAAGGCAGTCCATGCACCATAACCCGCAAGGATGAAGCAGAAAACCAATATGCCACTCGAGACATTGTACATAGCTGACTCCTTTCTATTCCAACTCTTCTCCTGCTTCTGTCGTGCGTCACGCAAGATATCGAAACAAGAAACCTGTTTGCTTAGTACAGATTTACTAACTTAGACTACAGCCACAAATTGCGTGTTATTATCATACGCCGTTAAACATGGTCTAGAAAAAGTCCTCGACATTCGATTCACAGGTTCCGCTACAAGATGATCACAGCGTACACCGGGTAGCACGAAGGCCGGTGCGAATAGTTTCTTTCTTTGTCTATTTGCGATTTCCGCGGCTGTCTGTGCTCACCGGATCCTTTCATTTGGTCACTTCATTTCTTGCTTCAATCGACGGTATATCCAAAATTCTCCCCCTCTACGGAGCTGTCGGTTTTCTTTTCCCGAATTGTCTCAAACGAGAGTCATAGAAGACCACTGCCGCTCCTGCTATGAGAATGCTGATGATTTGTGAAGTCGAAATCAGCCCGTCGAAATAGACTCCCCGCGGGTCATCCCTGAACACTTCCACCAGGGATCGGGTGAAAGCGTAGAGAATCACGAAGACCAGAAAGAGCTCACCTTGGAATTTCTGACGATGCCGCCACCAGAGTAAAACTCCAAAAACTGCGAGATTCGTGATCACTGAATAGATCTGCGTGGGATGAAGGGGGATACCTGTAGGCACTAGCGCGTGGGAGTCGGTAAAGGTGACAGCCCACGGCAGCTCGGTCGGCTTGCCGAAGCTGTCTCCTGAGGCAAAGCAGCCGAGTCGCCCGACAGCCGCACCGAGAGCAAGTGCAGGAGCGATGGAGTCCGCAATGTGCCATCCATTGAGATGGTGTCTGTGCACGTACCAAACGGCCGCTGCTAGTCCAAACAGAAAGCCACCGTAAAAAGTGAGCCCGCCCTTCCAAACCGACAAAATCTCATGGGGATTCTGCAGGTACCATTTCAGGTTCCCATCAAACAGAATGGAGAATAACCTAGCACCGACGAGAGACCAAACGAAAATTACCAACGATAGGTCAAGGATACGCTGGGGTTTAATCCCCAATCGTTTCGCCTCTCGATAGGCCCACCATATGCCTACAGCGAAGGCAAGGGCGTGCACTACGCCGAAGGTGCGGATAGAAACCGGTCCTATTCTGAACAAGATTGGATACATAGGACACTTTCAAGCTGTACAAGAGGAACCTCTCTGCCGTGCCCTTACATCCTCCGTGTTCGCGTTAAGCAATGTCTTTTCTTCCCTCGAGCTCCTACCTCGAGATTTCTCGACGTCCGTACCGCTCCTTGAGAATCATCACGGCGGAATTCTCTCTCGGTGATTGGGATTTTCGATCGTTATTCCATTTTGCGAAGAAAAACAACTCCTGTACCCTACTGTGGGAAGAACAATCCTATTTTTCTTCCTCTTGCTGCATCATACTTCCTCGCCGCATCATCATTCCTTTTTGCATCGTGCCTCTCCCATGCATACTTCCACGCAATGGGCAGGTCATGGTCTCAAGTTTGGCTTTTTGTTCAGGAGTCAAGACGTTTTTCGCCTCCGTTTGTGCACGGAAGGTAGCGATCTCAAGATCAGCTTTCTTATCTTGGATTTTGCGGATCTTGGCTTCCACCTTCTTGGCAACCACATTATCCGCCATTTTCAACTGCCGTAACTCGATTTGAGCCACGTGGATCGTGGCCTTGCCCTGAATGTTGGCTTTCTCAAATTCGAACTTCATATCACGAAGTTGCTTGATTTGCGCCTGGGTCAGGTCAAGCTC
>JBHHZW010000190.1:0-5054 GCA_046758305.1 Bacteroidota bacterium
CCCGCCGTCGAGTCCGTATGGAACAAGCGGGCAAAGCGAGCCGATCGTGTTGAACATGCAGAGAGACAACTGAAGATGTCGGATCACACCTGGGATCTTCTTCGCGAGGGGATGTTCCACGTCGTCAATTCGCCGGGCGGCACAGGAAGGGCTGCGCGAATCCCAGATATCACCGTCGGCGGTAAAACCGGTACGGCCCAAAATCCTCACGGTGAGGACCACGCGTGGTTTGTGGGATTCGCGCCGTTTGAAAACGCCCGCATCGCGGTCGCTGTTCTCGTCGAGAACGCCGGCTTCGGTGGAGTCGTCGCTGCTCCAATCGGGAGACGGGTGATGGAGACATATCTCAAGGCAGATTCCCACAAGTCCAGACTGCAAGAAGAAATGAAAACGGTAACGGCAAGGGCGGATCTTTGAAGCGGTCGAAACAACGACTATCAACACATCACGATGATGGAATCCTATCTCCGAGATCAAGTTGATTGGAAAATACTCCTGATCACGCTGATTTTGGTCGGATTAGGACTGATCTCGATTTACAGCGCCACGTACGACGCGGGCGCTTCAGAAAATTTCTACAAGCAGATTGTTTTTACAGGCATCGGTCTCTTCGCGATGGTAAGCGTGATGCTGATTCCGTTTCGAACGCTCCAGCTGCTCTCGTATGTGCTATACGCCGTATCGCTCTTCCTGCTCGCCGGCGTTCTGGTCGGAGGCAAAACCGTGTCGGGTTCGACAAGCTGGTTCACTGTCGGTCCCGTGAGTGTACAACCCTCAGAGTTCGTAAAGCTCACGACTATCCTTGCAATCGCATCGTTCCTTTCACGCAGCAACGTCGATCTTGATCGGTTCAAGTATCTTGCAGGAACATTCGCTTTTGCGCTCGTGCCCGTTCTCCTGATCCTGCTCCAGCCGGACCTTGGCACCGCGCTTGTCTATCTGCTGATGGTAGTCCCGATTATTTATTGGGCTGGCGCATCAAGCTTCACGGTGATCGCGATCGCCTCTCCTGCATTTGCTGCCGTGGCAGCGCTCTTCGGACTCACACCGTTTCTCATCACGATCGCGTTGATTCTCGCAGCACTATGGGTATCGAAGCGGAATCGTTTCATCGCAGCGATCGCCTTTTCGGCGACGGTTCTGATTGGCGTCTCCGTGCAGTACATTTATCAATCCGTCCCCGTGTACCATCAAAGACGTATCGACGCATTTCTCGACCCCCACACGGACCCTCTCGGTGCGGGATACAATGTGATTCAATCGACTGTCGCGATCGGCTCCGGCGGACTCTGGGGCAAAGGTTACCTGCAGGGTACGCAGACACAGCTCAATTTTATTCCGGAACAGTGGACGGATTTCATTTTCTGCGTCCCCGGTGAGGAATTCGGCTTCGCAGGGGCACTCGCCGTTCTGCTCCTACTGAACTTGCTACTTTTCCGAGGTGTCCGGATTGCGTCCACCGTAAAGAATCGATACGCGAGCATTGCTGCGATCGGTGTGACCGTGGTCCTCGGTATTCACATGGTGATCAACATCGGCATGTCGGTAGGACTTCTGCCGGTCATCGGCATTCCTCTTCCCTTTCTCAGTTACGGCGGTTCCGCTCTCATCTCGAATATGACGATGGTCGGGCTTCTCATGAACCTATATGCGAATCGAAAGGAATATTGATGCGAATGAAATCGCCCAAGCCTTCTTCCAGCCTGAAACCAGTGACGAAAAAGTTTCCCGAGGTCTCGATCAACAAACTGCGCTGGCGGTGTCATCCGGAGGCACTGAAAATCAAGACCACCAATGACCTGCAACCGACGAAGCGGATCATCGGGCAGGACAGGGCTGAGCGGGCATTGCGGCTCGGGATCGAGATGAAACACTTTGGATACAACGTGTTTGTCACCGGACTTTCCGGCACCGGAAGGACGACGACCATAAAGCGGCTGCTCAGCGAGTTCGAAGGAAAAGAGGTTCATCTGACCGATAAATGCTGCGTTCATAATTTTCGTCATCCGGATGCGCCGAAGGTCATTACGTTGCCGGCAGGACAGGGATGTCAGTTCCGCGACGACATGGAGACCCTGATCAAGGAATTGCAGAAGTTCATCCCCAGCGTTTTCGAGAGTCATCGGTACCAGGAGCAACGCCGGCAAGCTTTGGATCATTTTCAGTCTCGGCAGAAGAGCGTTCTGAAGGATTTCGAGAAGAAAGTCAAAGAGAAAGATTTCGAAGTCGTGCAAGTTCAGGCAGGCTCATCGATCCGCCCGGAAATTGTTCCCGTCGTTGAGGGAAAGCCGATCGGTCTTGACCAGGTCGAATCGCTCGTGACCGAGGGAAAACTGGAGCAGAGAAAATTTGAAGTGATCAAAAAGCATCACGCAGAGCTCCAAACGCAGATGGAGGTCGTGCTCCGTGCAATGCGGAACATTGAACGGAAAGCCAAGGAATCTCTCGAGGACCTGGATATCCGCACCCTCTTACCCCTCATCAAGGAGAACATCGATGAGATCCGGGCAAAGTACGACAACCGGAAACTGCAGACCTACTTGGATGAGGTTCAAGAGAACATCATCTCCGACATCGACCGATTCCGGAAACCAGAGGAGCAACCAGCACAGCCCCCCGTTTTGGGTATCGCGATGGCACCACAGGTCGAGGAGTTTACCGAGTTCAAGGTCAACGTCATCGTCGATAATTCTCGCACGAAAGGGGTTCCGGTCATCATCGAAACGAACCCACGATACAATAACATCTTTGGAACGATCGACCGGTACATCACGAGAAGCGGTGTCTGGATGTCAGACTTCACACAGATCAAGTCTGGCTCATTACTTGATGCCGACGGAGGATTTCTCATTCTCAACTCACTCGATGCGCTCTTCGAGCCAGGCGTCTGGCCAACCCTGAAACGGACGCTGAAGAATTCTTCGCTGGAAATTCAACCCGTCGAAAGCATCTACAACGTGACCACAACCGCGTTGAAGCCAGAGCCGATTGAGCTCAATGTAAAAGTGCTCATGATCGGTGATGCGAACACCTATTCGTTGCTCTACCAGCTTGACGATGAGTTCAAGAAGATCTTTAAGGTTCGCGCGGACTTCGACGTTGAAATGCCAAGGAAGGAGGAGACCATACGACAGTACGTCTCGTACGTCAAGATGATTTGCGACGAAGAGCATCTCAAGCCCTTCGATGCGCGAGCGACAGCAGAAGTTCTTGAATATAGCGTTCGACTCGCCGGACGGCAGAACAAGCTCACGACGCGTTTCAATGTCATCGCCGACGTGCTCCGCGAAGCGAACTACTGGGCCGAGAAAGACGATACCGACGTCGTGACCATCAATCACGTCCGCAGGTCAATCGATCAGCGGATTGACCGCGTCAAGCTCGTCGAGGAAAAAATCGAGGAAATGATTCTGGACGGCACGATATTGATTGACACCAGCGGTGTAGTCGTCGGACAGCTGAACGGAATCTCGATCTACGATACCGGTGAGTATGCTTTTGGGAAACCGTCGCGAATCACGGCGAAGACCTCGCTGGGACGCGCAGGAGTCATCAACATCGAGCGGGAAGCAGCGCTCAGCGGCCCAACGCACAACAAAGGTGTCCTCATTCTGAGCGGATACCTGCGCGGCAAGTATGCGCAGGACAAGCCCCTTGTCATGAGTGCCAGCATCGCTTTCGAGCAGTCCTACAGCGGGGTAGAGGGAGACAGCGCCTCCTCGACGGAAATCTATGCGATCCTTTCAAGCCTTGCTGAGGTCCCCATCCGCCAGGATCTTGCCGTGACTGGTTCGGTGAATCAACGGGGCGAGATTCAACCCATCGGTGGCGTGAACCTCAAGATCGAGGGTTTTTTCAATGTCTGTAGGGAACGTGGCCTCACAGGAACGCAGGGTGTCCTCATTCCGCACCAAAACACCCATGACCTCATGCTGCACCACGACGTCATCGAAGCAATCAAGAAGAAGAAATTCCATCTCTATCCACTTAAGACTATCGATGAAGGAATCGAGATCCTGACGGGGATCAGAGCAGGAAACCCGTTACTGAATGGGCAGTTTGAACGCGGGACAATCAACCATCTGGTCGATCGGAAGCTCCGAGAATACTCTCAACGTTGGAAGGAGTTGTCTGGAGAGTGAACCAACCGACTTGCCATTATCTTGACTTTGTTGGTTCATTCGATTGATTTTTGTTCAGACGGCAGTTATCTCGATGGTTATGAAGACACATCATAGGATAGTCATTGGTGATTCACGTTGCATGCACGAGGTTGTCGACCAGTCGGTTCACCTGATCATCACGTCACCCCCATATTGGCAACTGAAGGATTATGGACATCGGAAGCAGATCGGCTTCAATGACAGCTATGAAGAGTACGTCAATAATTTGAACTTGGTGTGGAGCGAATGCTTCCGTGTTTTGCACTCCGGTTGCCGTATGTGTGTCAACATTGGCGATCAGTTCGCACGCTCCGTCTATTATGGCCGATACAAGGTGATTCCGATCCGCACAGAGATCATCAAATTCTGCGAAACGATCGGCTTCGACTACATGGGGGCAATCATCTGGCGAAAAGTAACGACCACCAATACGACCGGTGGGGCAACCGTGATGGGATCGTATCCGTATCCGAGGAACGGGATTATCAAAATCAATTATGAATTCATTTTAGTCTTTAAGAAAACCGGCTTGCCTCCCAAACCATCGAAGGAACAAAAAGAAAAATCAAAGCTAAGTCAAAACGAGTGGAATGAATATTTTGCGGGGCATTGGAATTTCGGAGGCGAGAAGCAGGATAAACATCTAGCCATGTTTCCTGAAGAATTGCCCCGGCGTCTCATCAAAATGTTTACCTTCGTCGGTGATACCGTACTCGATCCATTTCTTGGGAGTGGAACGACCTCCCTCGCCGCGCTTCGCCTTAGCCGTAATTCGATCGGATATGAGATTAATCCCGCATTCTGTTCCCTTATAAAAAAGAAACTCGACACTCAATCAAAGAAAGTATTCCCAGACGCATGTGTCTTCGAGATGACTCGACAGGAAGCACA
>JBHHZW010000191.1:0-5048 GCA_046758305.1 Bacteroidota bacterium
TCGTGGGGTTTCAGCTCAAGTTTGTTTGTGGGATACGCTTTGAGTACCTTGACCGTCGTCTGGAACTCGCGTTCCCAGTCTTGGATGAACATGTCCTTCTCGCTCATGGCTGAATCCTTTCGGTTTGAGATGTGAGAAATATCGGGTGATTTGAACATAGGATTTCAGGAGTTCTTTGAGTTGTTCTCAAATGGTGAGGACGATAGGTTCGACTAGGCGATGCACCTTTTACCCTCACCCCGACTAAGCTACCGCCACGTTAACCCTCTCCCGATGGTGTATAGACCGGAGAGTTGGTATACGGGTGTTCGGAGACATGGTATACACGTTAGGAGTGGGTAATATCGTTGTTTAGACTGATTTGAGCAATAGGTTGATAACAGAAGAAGAGGTCAAATTGACCATCGAGCAGTGTTGGCCGAAGGGCAATCGACAGGCCAGCGAAAGCCTTCCCAACCTTGAAGCAACGGCCGTGAAAGGAGAACTCTCCTTTGGCTTGGACTTTTCGGACGATATCATCAGGTCCATATGCGATGGGTGGAAGTATTTCTGGAAAGGCTCGTATGCTGGGTTGGTATCGACTGGCTGGAACGGCCATGTTCAAAGCTTGGTGTGGGCGTTCCAGATTATACACATCCCGCCAAGCGTCGAAGTGTTGCTGGCAGTGTTGAAGATCGACAAAGGCGCGGTGAGCAAGCACTTCAGCTCCCAGGGTACGATGAAATCGTTCATCTTTGCCCAGCGTTTGGGGATGGCAAACACGGGAGTGGCTTAAGCTGATCCCCAAACGAATGAGCCACACTTCCAAGCTGGTGTAGCCATCGTTGCCACAGCTCCCCCACGGACCACCATTGTCTGTGAGGATGCGTTGAGGGAGTCCATACCGTCGGAAGACATCACACAGATGACCTTGGACGGTGTCAACCTGTTGGTTCGCACATGCATACAGACCCACGGCAAAACGTGAATGATCATCGAGCATCGTCAGCGGGTAACAACGGCCTGAATGTAGTGCAAAGTCACCTTTGAAATCCATCTGCCAGAGCAAATTGGGTGCTGTGGCTTCAAAGCGCTGGAGGTCTCGTGTCGGTCGACTCTCAGAGCGATCCATCAACTGCTGTCGGCGGAAGACAGCTGTCACCGTGCTGGCGCTTGGAACATCGCTCCAGCCCATCTGCACAAGCCGTTGCCTAATCTTGCGTCCTCCCCACGCAGGATGGCGCAACCGCAAGCTAATGATCGCATTCTCCAGCCGTGGTGCAATCTTTCGGGGGCTGGTCTGAGGACGCCGTGAGCGATCTTCAAGCGCACGACTGCCACCGTCACGATACCGGTGGATCCACTTGTATGCTGTCATTGCGGAAACACCAAAACGACGACACAATGAACGAATGTTGGCGCCATCAGCCAGAGCCAACTCAACGAACTCCAGGCGTAGAGACATAGCAGATGCTGCTTTCCACGGCATGATGATCCTCCTTGCTTGTCGTCATCACGCCATAATATCTGTAAACTATGTCTCCGAACAACTGTAAACTATGTCCCCAGTCCAAACAATGGGAGAGGGGTGGTTGGCGATTGGTGTGCCGGGGTGAGGGTTCTTGATGCTGCCAGAATGGCCTCTTGCCTCACTATGTCAGCGAAGTTTCAGACAAAAACAAGAACATTTACTGGTACCCGCTCGAGGTACGGATAATCTCACTCTCCTTGGACTGAAGAAGCAATCGAAAAATGATCACGTGGGTAGTAATCAGGGCAGGCACTACTACCGTAGGGACGAAATACATGGCCCCGAAGTAACCTGGATGGACTTGGCTTCTAAAGCCTTGAAAGAACGCGTACAGCAGGTCGAGCGTGCCCTCGAGGTTGAACAGCCAGACGAGCGGAAGCGCCAGAGCCCATCGAAAGCGCAGTGCTGCGAGCGAAACGAGAGCGAGGAGTGCTGCAAGCAGATCGCCGTAAGCAGCTGGGTTCGCGAAAGAAGATGGCAGATCAGGACCTACAACTCCTGGAACCGTAAAAGCCAGGCCGATGAAGCGGAAGCTGTGAAGGAGCAGTAAAGGTCTGAGCGCCCGCTCCAGTGGAAGCGCACTGAGCGCGGGCATGAGATACCACTTGGTAATCAGGCCGAAGCCCACGAAACCGAGCATGACACTGAGGTAGAACAAACTGCCAGGATCCATGGGATTCTCCTTATGTAAGGTATACGTTGTGATGGATGCAGTTCTTTCAATATCTCCTCCCTTTTCTCCTTACTCTGTCCGAAAGATCCCCTTCCACGTTTTCTAAACAGGGATCAAGGGGGAGTCGAGATTCACTCCACTCGGCTCAGCGTAAGCTCCATGATCTCGGTTTCCTCTTCTCGGATAATCTCGGACCGACTGATCAGCGTGTTCTCGCCAGCACGGATCAGAATGACCCGTTTCGGACAACCATGGAATGGATTCTCAAAGGTGAATAAGTTTTCCCGCTGATTCACCAGTTTCAAGGTGATCGGATCCTCATTCTCCCAGGCTTCGAGTGCAGGACTGAAATGCCGGAGTCGAAATTCGATTCCCTCCTCCCTCTGACGAAGCGAGAAAAACTCGAGGACGAGCGTCTGCGTACTATCTGCAAGCCTAAACATTCCCATCATCAGACCTGCCATCGGCTCAGACCAGATCTCTTCCACGATCCTGCCTGCGAGATTGCCTCGCCAGTGACCCGCAAGCCATGCAAAATCGGCCAACGTCGCCTCGACGGAAGAGGTAACATCCGTGATCTGTGCTTTGACTGGATTTCCATACAGCGAACCCACGATGATGCTCACAAGAATTGCTGCTGATTTTGGAAGACTGCTTCTCATGATTGCCCCCTACTTGCGATTGAGTTTCTCCATACACTTAGCGCTAGTTTCCAGGGTCTTTTTCCCAATCGAGGTGAAGCGCAACGAGGATATCATTGCTCTTTTTGTCCCGTATGACGTCGCAGTAGCGGATCATCCGTGAAAGTTTCATCACGATTTGAACGGAACCCTCGAACGGTGTTACTTCAATCAGCTCAATAAGTCCTGAAGGCTTGAGCAATTCAAGGTTCTCAAGGTTTACGGTTGCTTCTGCAATCGTGATATATAGCCAATCCTCCCGATTTACCCAGGCTTCGAACTGACTTATTTGTCGGTGAGCTACGATACGGAGAAGGTAGCCGTTGCGACGTTCCTCGATGAGAACGTCAGAGACATCATAATCGGGAGCAGTTCTGAAAATGCTGAGGGAGCAAGATTGGAGGGAAATAAAGACGATTGTAATTCCAATCGATAATCCAATGTAACGAGTCTTCCGCATTTTGCGCTATCAATTTTCGTTCCGCTTAGATCCGGGCGTTTGTTTTGTGCGCACTTCTGCTGCTCGAGATCCTCGTCGACCATCTAGTCGTGCATTCCACGCTTACCTGCAGTGGATACAGGTTTACCCTTGGCTGTCACGGTCCATACCGTGACAGCGGCAGGTCCCGTTTTAACACTATCACATCGACCAGTCAGTATTGACAGGTAGCACGGAGTGCTCGTTAAGAACATAATTCCGGGCACTGGAATATTTGTAGTGTTCCGGATTCTCGACCAATCCGGCTTTCACGGGATTGAAATGAATGTATTCTAACTTTGTCCGAAGCATTCCAACGTTGCGAATCACTTCGTCATCAAAGCGCTTCATCCAGAACTTGCGGTCTTGATCCGTATACGCTACAGCTCGCTTTTGAAACAGACGAAGCAGGTCACCTCTCCTATCGATCTCTAACGCTTCCATCAGATCCCAAGCACTGTATTTCTTGATGTCTCTCATTACATCAGAAAGGTATCCCAGCTCCGGTTCCACTTCCACCACCCAGTGAAAATGCGTCTGCATGATCACGTAGCCCAATATGCTGAAATGGTATCGCTGCTGGTAGTACTTGATATTTCGAACCAGGATGTCACAGTATTTGTCCTCGGTAAAAACAGGTGCAAAGTCAACCACTGTAGTCGTGACGAAATAAACTCTGTCTTCAATGAATGATAGCCTTCCTCGTAATCCCATAGCAGTCTATGCTTCTCGCGAATGAGTGATACCTGAGGGATTGAGACGGTCACGGATTGGTCCGTGACCGCCCAGTAACGGTTGATAGATCCGGATCTCTTACGGCTGTTTCTGCGCGACTTAGAATCTCGTCGGGTCTCGCCACTGCAGCTACTCTGGCGTGATGTACGCCCCCGTAATGCCGCCATCTACCATAAATGTAGCACCGTTGACATAGGATGACTCATCGCTCGCAAGGAAGAGGGCTGCGTTCGCTACCTCTTCGGCGGAAGCGAAGCGGCCCATGGGAATGTGCACCAGTCTTCGCTGACGCCGTGCTGGATCGGCCAGCAATTCAGATAGCAGTGGTGTTTCCACTGGCCCAGGACAAAGCGCGTTCGCGCGTATGTTCTGACGCGCGAACTCAACAGCGATCTCACGCGTCATGGAGACCACACCACCTTTGCTGGCTGTGTAAGCAATCTGAGAAACGGCCGCACCCATCAAGGCGACAAAGGAAGCCGTGTTGATGATGGAGCCGCCGCCAGCTCGTAGAAGGGCTGGAATGCCGTACTTACAGCCCAGAAACACCCCCTTCAGGTCCACGCTGATGACAAGATGCCAAATTTCTTCCTCTGTCTCAAGCACGGAACCATCGTTCGGATGGAAGATGCCCGCGTTGTTGAAGAGCACATTCAGTTTGCCGTAAGTTGTCTCCGCATATTCGATCATGGCTCGTACGTCGCTGGCTTTCGAGACGTCTGCACGAACGAAGGCGGCGTCACCGCCGTTCGCTCGTATGAGAGAAACGGCTTCCTGCCCCTTCTCAGCATCAATGTCCACGACAACAACCTTGCCATCTTCCTTCGCAAACAGCAGAGCGGCCTCGCGCCCGATGCCGCTTCCAGCGCCAGTAATGAGTGCAACCTTGTTAGTTAGACGCATGCAATTTCTCCTCAAAAGGTAATTTCATTTCCGTCGGGGCGACGCCAGCGGGGCCCCCACGAAACCCGT
>JBHHZW010000192.1:0-5032 GCA_046758305.1 Bacteroidota bacterium
TGCAAACGGTCAGCGATCTGAGCCTGTACCTTGATTCCAACTTTGACAATCCCGGCAGTATGGTTGACTTTGTGCAGTGGGGTGGCGTTCATCCTTCCCCTACCGGTCGGGAGTCTGAGGCCGATGCAGCCGGCCAGTGGACGGCGGGTCAGTTTGTTCCGACCGTCGCGGAGGGACATTCAGTTGAGTTTGACGGTGAGGGAAATTCTTCAGGTGATTGGTTCGACCAACCAAATCCAACGATTGGCTCTGAAAACGGTTTTATTACAACCGTTAATGATGAAACAGACATCCTACCAAAAGAATTTATTCTGGCCCAAAACTATCCGAACCCCTTCAACCCTACGACTGTGATCGAGTTCTCCCTCCCTGAAGAGGTGCACGTATCCCTGCAGGTCTATGGCGTCCTCGGAAACGAAGTGGCAGTTCTGGTGGATAGGCGTTACACTTCAGGGACCTACACAGTCAACGTAGACGCAAAGAGATGGAGCAGTGGTGTGTACCTCTACCAATTGAATGCAGGTGGGTATTCAAGAACCCTTAAGATGCTTCTGTTGAAGTAGCAGATCAATGCCACACCTGTCCGAGGTTGTAAGACTATTGATGACAAGTGTGGTATACAGGGTCGCAAGCACAAGGGTCAAAGCTTTCGTTTTGTCGGTGTGGGAAGGCCTTGCTGAAGGAGGATTGGCCCGACCGTCTCTCCCTTCTGACTACCCAAAAGATCCTCATTGATATCTTTGCTAAGCTTCCTTAGCTTTGCGCCATCCGATCAGTCATCACCAACCAACACAACAGAAAGGGCAAAGTCATGAAATACATTCTGCGAGGTGCACTCCTATCAGGTATCGTCCTGCTCCTCACCGAATCGTCTTCCGCACTTCCGCGGTTTGCCGTTCGAACTGGGGCGAAGTGCGCGACATGCCACGTCGATCCGACGGGAGGAAGAATGCGTAATGCATGGGGTGCTCAGTACGGAAAGAACCAACTCTCGTTGCTTTCGACGCGCGACGAAGATTTCAAGTTCGATACTCGACTAACCGAGAACATCTCGATGGGGGGAGATTTCCGAGTTCAATTCTTGTACACGGAATCCGGCGACAACTTCACGTCTCAAGCGATGACAGCTTCTTTCTATGGAGCCGTAAAGCTGGGGAAAAAGATAACCTTATTCTACAAACAGGATATTATTAACCCGAAATATGGACCGTTTAGCGAAGGGCTGTTCAGCGGGCCAGAAGTATTTGGGATGGGACGAATACTCCCACGGCGATGGTATATCAAGGGCGGTGTCTTTTACCCCAATTATGGTTGGCGTCTCGACGATCATACGTCGTACACTCGAGGGGGAAATCTGGGGTTTATCGCGGGACTTCCCTCCAATCTCGGTTTGATTTTCGTCCCGAATTACAAAGACGTGGGCTTTGAAGTGGGCGGCAACGTTGGTAACTTGTTTCTCACCGGCGGGGCCTTCAACGGCACAGGAAACCTCGTACCGCTCAGGTTCAGCAGGGATCGAGCGTACGTGGGAAGAGCAGAGTACCTTGTGAACCTCGCGAACCTCAACTTGCGTGCTGGTGCTTCGTACTATACTTACATCAACTATCACATGTGGGGGTTCACGGGAGGTATTGGTCACGAACGATTCGCGATTCTCGGAGAAATCGACTGGACGGACAACGGTCTCCTGCTCAACTCTGAGATCGACCCTCGTCCAAAAACGATGGCTGCATACGCAGAACTGGACGTCCTCGCAATCGATGGAGTCTGGGCAATCGTCAAGTACGACTTCTTTGATCCGAACCAAGGGGAGGCGGACAACGACGTCAGCAGATTGACATTGGGAGTTGAGATCTTCGCTTACCCGATGGTCGAGATCCGGCCGCAATTTCGCATCGAGATGGAAGAGCCTGGCTTGGATAACAACTTGTTCCTCGTGCAGACCCATGTCTGGTTTTAGGCCTTCTGTGCCCGTCGAGTCCGTGGCGGCTATGGCGCCACGGACTCGACACGTATTACATATCGCGGAAGTCCCGCCCTGCGGGATCCCGCTTATTGTTGTCACTTCAGCAACCTTATTCCACCTTCTGCACTTTAACCATATTGGTCGTCCCTTTCTGCATCAGCGGGATTCCAGCAGTCACAACGATGTAGTCTCCCTTCTGAACGTATCCTGCTTGGAGAAGCTTCTCGAGAACCACCTTGAGCGAAGTCTCGAAGTCCGACATCTGCTCGACGATGATGCTGCAGATCCCCCAGTAGAGGTTCAAGCGCCGCACGATCTTCTCTCGACCGGTTACGGCAACGATGCGGGCCTTCGGTCGGTACCGCGCAATAATCTGCGCCGACCGACCGGAGTGCGTGAGGGGAACGATCGCGGCCGCACTTACCTGATGGGCAAGGACGCACGCCGCACGACCAACGGCATCGAACACATCTCCGAGAGGTGCGTTGAAAGACTCCTTGTCGATTTGCATGCCTTCATTAATCTGGGTCTCTGCCTTCCGGATGATCCTATCCATGATCTGCACCGCTTCGACAGGATGCTTGCCGACCGAGGTCTCTCCACTCAACATCACGGCGTCTGCCCCTTCAAGGACGGCGTTCGCCACGTCGCTTGCCTCCGCGCGAGTCGGCCGGGGGCTCTCAATCATCGATTCCAGCATCTGCGTCGCGATGATCACCGGTTTCCCGCTTCCCTGGCATTTCCGGATGATCATCTTCTGAAGCATCGGGACCTCCTCGGCCGGTAGCTCGACACCGAGATCACCACGAGCCACCATCACACCGTCCGCCTCAGCGAGAATTGCGTCAATATCTGCAACTGCCTCCCCCTTTTCGATCTTCGCGATGATATGCACCTTCTTCCCCTTTGGCCCGTTGTCGATGATGAAGTCGCGCAGCAGCCGGATGTCATCGGCCTTACCCACAAACGAGAGAGCCACATAGTCGACGTCACTCGCAAGCCCGAGCTCAAGGTCCGCCTTGTCCTTGTCCGTCAGCGCCGGTGCACTGATTGACGCTCCGGGGAGGTTTATGCCCTTGTGCGCCTTCAGCGAACCGCCCGTGACGACGCGGCAGAAGACTTCAGAACCCTTCACGGCAAGAATTTTCAGCTCGATGCGCCCATCGTCGAGCAGGATGCGATTCCCTTGCTTGATGTCCTTCGCCAGATCCGTGTACGTCGTCGAGATCCGTTTCTCGTCGCCCAGGATTTCCTCCATCGTGATGGTCAGCGGCTCGTCTTTTTTCAATTCAATCACCGGCTTTGCGAGCTCACCGACGCGAATGCGCGGTCCCTGGAGGTCTTGCAAGATAGTGATGTGCTTTCCCATCTTCCGCGCAACTTGTCGGATTGCCGCGAATAGTCCTTGATGATCTGCGTGCGTGCCGTGAGAGAAATTGAGACGGATGATGTCCATCCCGGCTTTGATCATCTCCCCCAAGACCTCCAGGTCGGTCGAAGCGGGACCCAGTGTACAGACGATTTTGGTTCGACCGTACGACTCGATGGTATTCATAAACTCCTCCTGGTACGACACTTATTCGATCACACAGATTTAAGGTGGATTACACAGACTACAGTTTGAATCTCTTGATCTCACACCTTTTACTACCAAAAATGGTCAACAGATCAGTGTGGAACCCTTTCTTCTATCTGCGTAGTCTTTTTCCCCATCTGTGAAATCAATTATCGTTCTTTTTCAGCAGACTCACGATCTTCGGAAGGATCTCTCCGGCTTTTCCAATGAGAGTTTCGTCAACTGAATGGGAGAGCATGGTGTACTCAGGGTTAATTTCTACGACGTAGGCACCTGACCTCCGTGCAATTCCAGGGAGCGAAGCAGCCGGATAGACGATCCCTGAGGTCCCGATGCAGAAAAACAGGTCGGCACGTTCGCAGGCTTCAACCGATCGTTCCCATGCATCGACGGGAATCAGCTCCCCAAACCACACGACGTCAGGCCGAATCAGTCCGCCGCACCCACCGCACCTTGGAACGCCCTCCTCAAGGTTCAACTGCTCATTCGTGAACGGAGTGCGGCAGTCGATGCAGTAATTCCGCTCTACGTTGCCATGGAGCTCATACACTCTCTGACTGCCTGCACGGTCATGGAGGTTGTCGATGTTCTGTGTGATAACGTGCATCTCCTGAAAAAGGTTTTCCATCTCCGCCAGTGCGTAGTGCCCCGGATTCGGCTGAACGGTCGAAAGAATTTTCTTTCGGTGCGCGTACCACTCCCACACCAGCTCGGGATTGCGGATGAACGCGCCAAGATTTGCCAGTTCCTCCGGCTTGAATTTCTTCCAGATCCCATCCTCGCCGCGAAACGTGGACACTCCACTTTCCGCCGACATCCCCGCGCCGGTGAAAGCCACAAAGCAGCGAGCTTCCCGCAGTCGAACGCGAAATGATGGAGAAAACATCGTCACTCTTTCGGATGGAGAACCAGATGCTTCCAATCCTTCTGCTCCCGTATCATTCGCTCGTCGAGGATCACTCGATGGTAGAGTCCGTTCAGCCAGAGAGGGACATAGTCATCATAGTGGGGATGGAACGGCTGACCCGATTGACCTGACGTGATGACCATCAACGATGAAACACTATCCGACAGGTCCGTGATATGACGGAAGGATGATCCGAGAGTCATATGGAAAGGCGAATTGAGACTGTACTCTCCGCTGTTCAACGTTGTGCCTGCCCCTCCAGTAGGAAAAGGACCAATATTAAATATTTTGTCCAGCGGTTTTTGTGAGCCCAGGATGTGTTTGAACGTCACTCGATGAAGGTCTCCCCAGCTCCAGGTCTTGAGCCCCTTTCCGAACGTCGTTTGCAACTCTGCCAACGCCTCCTCCAGGCTCTTCCGGAGGATCACGTCCCGCGTCTCTACCTCTTCGGTCGCCACGTCGTCATACCAAGAGGACCACTCGAACTTGAGCATTTCTGACATCACTCGAATGGGCACGTTGGCAAGATAAATGTAATCATGGAAGAGATCTCGCCCCATCTCATCCCAGAAGGTGTTCCACA
>JBHHZW010000193.1:0-5028 GCA_046758305.1 Bacteroidota bacterium
TCTGATGATTGCTGGCTCGGTGGTGAGTGTTGTCAAGTTGCCGATTTTTGAGAGCAGTGTCCTCGTCGATATGGGATTCTGGGTCTACATTTTGCTGGCCACGTTCCCGTTTTTCTTTGCAGGCCTTACAATCGCAGGAATCTTCCAGGACTTCGCTGAGCGGAGTTCGCTTCTCTACGGGGCTGACCTTCTTGGCGCTGGACTTGGTGCTCTGACAATTGTGCCACTGCTGGATGCGGTCGGCGGTGTCAACGCGGCTCTTCTGACGGCATCGGTTGCTGCTCTGGGAGCGATAACACTCGGATGGTCGAACTCTAGGTTTCAAACTTTCGGGTTCGTGTCAGGCATTGTTGCCGGTGTTCTATTCCTTATGGGTTGGCAATCAGGACTTTTGTCTGAGGTACCGATTGGCAAGGACGTCAACAAGGATATGTACCGAATGCTCACGGATCCAATGGAGCAGGCGGAGATTCTAGAGAGCCGCTGGAGTGCATTTGGACGCACGGACCTCGTTCGCAGTGCTCTGACACCGAATGACATGATGCTCTTTGTCGACGGCGCGGCTGGATCACCCATGTATAATCTTGATTCCCTTGCAAGCGATCCGCTTCAGACTGTTCACCTCGGGTGTCAGTTTGGCGAGTTTTTCCCTTTCCACTTCTTGAAAGAAAACGAAAAAGAAAACGCTCTCATCATCGGTCCGGGGGGAGGGCGGGATGTGGTTGTTGCTCTGCTTGGTGGTGTGAGATCAATTACAGCAGTGGAGGTCAATCCCGAGGTCGTACAAATTGTGAAAGATTATGAGAACTTCAACGGCGGAATCTATACGAGGCTCCCGAATGTCGAAGTGGTCGTCGCGGAGGGGCGGAACTTCCTCCGTTCCATCGATACAAAATATGATCTGATCATGCTTGCACTTCCGGTGACGAAAAGCAGCAGAAGCGTTGATGGTTATGCCCTCACAGAGAACTATCTGTTCACCGTCGAGGCTTTCGACGACTACCTTGACCATCTTACCCCGGAAGGACGCATTGTTATCGTCGCACACACCGATGTTGAAATTTACCGTCTCATGTCTCTCGCACTCACGGCGTTTGGGAAACGCAACGTCACTGAGGCAGACGCAATGAAGCATATCTACACCATTGCATCCGGTATGATGCCGACCGTTGTCATCAAGAATCTACCGTTCGATAGCCTCGAGGTCGAGAAGAGGCATCAGATGATCCATAGGCTTGCCTTCGACGGGGGAAGCTTCTTTATGCCGTACATCCGGCAAGTCACCCTGGGTTCTGACGAGCGACTCGGCATTGATGGAGGGTGGCGTATGTTTGACCAGATTCTGGTAGACATCTCCTCCGCTGACTTGACACTGGAGCAACTCACCGATCGTGTGAGTTCTGACATCAGGCCTGTAACAGACGATAGTCCCTTTTTCTACAACTTCAAGCCCGGCCTTCCGAAGCCGTTTGGGGCGTTTTCGGTCCTGATTGTCGTCGCAGCGGGTGGCCTGGCAATGCTTCTGCGAGTCCCACAAAATCCGGGCGTAAGTAGCAATTCGTTCCGGAAAGCACTGTCACTCGCTCCTGAACTCAAGATATTTGTCCTCATATTTTTTTCTCTCGGTGTGGGTTTCATGGTCATTGAAATTGCGCTCTTTCAGAAACTGACGCTCTTCATCGGGCAACCATTGCTGGCGCTCACAGTGCTTCTGTTCTCATTGCTTCTCGGAACCGGTTTAGGCAGCCTTTCGAGCTCACTGGTTAGAAAGAATTTAGGTCGAGCGATCACGGTCACCTCGCTGATCGTCGCCATGTTGAGTGTCGTGTACACGTTGCGCTTTGCAGACGCATTTGCCATAGGGCTTGACTCCAAAATCGCTGCATCACTGATCCTGTTACCTGTAGGCTTTGTCCTGGGATTTCCCTTTCCTGTTTCGCTTCGATTGATGAAAGAGTACACTCTCGGGGACCACGTACATCTGATGTGGGGTCTCAATGGTATTGCTTCAGTCCTCGGCTCCGCCCTTGCAATGATCGTGGGTATTCTTCTTGGGTTTTCATACGCCATCTACCTGGGAGGAGGGTTTTATGCAGGTGTGGCTGTGCTGTCAGTTTTCCTATATCGTCTGAAACCTTCACAAGTGTCCGATGTAACGATTGCAAGTCCATTGTTATCGGAAAGGAGATAAGATCAAATGAGGCATCGACTAGTGACGAGAGACCCCGTGTGCGGCAAGCGGGTCAACAGAAACAAAGCACACATATCGATCTCGTACAAGGGTAATGAGTATCGTCTCTGCTGCCCAAGATGTCAATCGGAGTTTGAGAGGGATCCTGAAAAGTATGTTGCTCATAAGAAGCAACGGTGAATAACCGAACAGCCTGCAAAATTCAACAAGAAAGGAGCTGCCGCAATGGTAAAAGACCCTGTATGTGGAATGCAGATCAGCGAAAGCGAAGCCGCTGGGAAGAGCGAGCATGAGGGCAAGATCTATTACTTTTGCTCTGCTCATTGCAAGGATGCATTCGACAAGGAACCAAGAAGATTTGCCAAACAAGGAGATACTGGTCTGGAAACACATCGTCACTAATGGCAGCTGTTCTCAGTCAGCCTCTATATAAGTGTGGCTGGCTGGGAAAGAGATAGAATAAAATGGATCTTAACAAACGTGTTCTACGCGGTTCGGTGATCGTCTTCTATTTATTGATTGGGCTAGAAATTATCATTATGATCAGCCCATTCGCCACGTATTTTTACGGCGTGTACGGTCCGCTGCTTAACCTGTTTTGCGCTTACGCGGCTACAGCGTGGTTGACAGGATTTTTCCTGCCCCATGCTGTGATTTCCAAAAGTGTGTTGCTCAACTTCATCAACAGCATCGGGCCTACGCTTTTTTCGCTTGGGATGATTGCTTTTTTGGTTTGCGCTGTGCAAATCTACTGGGCAAAATTCCGCCGTAAGGGTATGGTCACAGGCTTGCTGTATCGCTGGATCCGACATCCGCAGTATCTGTTTCTATCGATCGCCGGATTGGGTTTGTTGTTGTTCTGGCCCCGCTTCTTCGTCCTTACCCTGTACATCAGTATGCTGTTTGTGTACTATTTGCTGGCACGGCACGAGGAGCAACGAATGCTGGCACACTACGGTGACAGCTATCGTGCTTATATGCAGCGCACAGCGATGTTCATTCCCGGCAAGCCTGGTGGAAAACTCTTCCGTATCCTGTTTGGATGGATCAAATCGCCTAGGCAGGCGCTGGCACTGAGTTATGTGCTTGCACTCGTGTTAGCTATTGTGACGGCCCTTGGCCTGCGGAGTTACACGATTTCGCAAACCGCCATAGTCTACCTGCCTGAGGAACGGTCAGCAGCAATCTCTATCTCTCCACGGTCAGAACAATCTTTGCGGGAAATTCTCGAGATCGCGTATGAGGACAGCACGGTTGCTGTAGCTCTCGAAAATTTCCGACAACAGGGTCACAAAGGCTTCCTGGTACATGTGATGTCACAGCATTACATGATGCAGGGGCTTTTCGTACAGCCAGCGGCGTCTCACATGCATTCGAGAACTGCAGGCTCTCTACGGCGTGTAATGCGTTTCATTTTGCCTTTTCTAAGCTCGCGCAGCCATCACGAGACGATGGGTGCGATGGCTGGTGCTCCGGTGCGGCTAATTTTTTCGCAACTCACCTGGCCTGACGGTAAATACGCTCCTTTTCATAAAGCCCTGGCCTTCACGGTCAAACACCTGCCTTTGCTAAAGGTAGATTTGGACCCTGCGGGTCGAGTAGTACAAGCCGTGGAACAGACATCACTACGAAATTTCTGGGGAAAAATGCCGATGCCGGCATACTAATTGCTGTATAATCTGGGAGAGAAGGCGATCCGGAGCAAGAATATGTAAGGAGGTTTCACATGCAAGAGAAAATTCAGAAGGCCAAACAGAAATCCATTTTCTGGGGAGTAGTAGGTGGAATACTGTTACTCAGTGTCTATTTTGTCATTGTTTCGGTGGTGAACTCCTTCGGTCATGCTATCGATGAATTTTCTCAACTTTGGTATTGGATTACTGCCTTGACCGTAGGGTTTGGTATCCAGGTAGGGCTCTATGCACATGTACGCCAGACCATTCAGCTGAAAAAACAGGCTCATGGAGCCACTTCAACCATAGCGACCGCTGGTGGTGTTTCAACGGTTTCCATGGTAGCATGTTGTGCGCACCACTTGACTGATTTCTTGCCGATATTGGGTCTCTCAGCAGCTGCAGCATTCTTGTCCGCTTATCAGTTGATATTTATCATGCTCGGTATCATCTCGAACATCTTAGGAGCTACATACATGCTGAGTATTATCGCTAAACATCATCTCTATTTTGATGCCAATAGATGGCTCACAAAGCTCGCTGGCTATAACTATAAACGAATATTTAAAGGAGAAATTTCGATACTATTTACCATACTACTGGTTGGCATTTTATTGTTCCAACCCTCGCAAGTCATCTCGGAGAATAATAACATCGACCAGCAAGTGACGCTAGAACAAGAACAAGTGGCAGCAAACGGGATTTGGGTAGATGTTGGTGGAGTATATGACCGTGCCGAGAGTACGCTAACTCTTACGATAAAATTTACGACGCACTCCGGCAGTTTGGATTTCCAGGTAGATGAGATCGCTACTTTGAGTATCAATGGTCACGAAGTCGTACTTCCGGTGACATGGGTAGGGTCGCCACCTGGTGGGCACCATCGATCGGGAGAATTAAATTATGAAGATCTCCCAGCAGATGTCAAATCCATCACACTTCAACTCTCTACCAAGGGGCGAATGGGTGTTCGTACGTTTGCATGGGATTTATCAAAAAGCGCGCCTTCAGAGAGCAGTGAACATGGCTTAAAGATGGATGACCGCAGTGGGTTATAGAGGCTTCAAGAAAAGAAAGGGAAATAGAGATGCACGCATCGTATGATTATGGTCTCTGGTCGATGGTGCTTTTCAATGTGATTCTCTTCGGCGCGTTTGTGCTGGG
>JBHHZW010000194.1:0-5024 GCA_046758305.1 Bacteroidota bacterium
GGTAATACCTGATGAGCTTTCGGATCGTTTCCTGTTGATATTCGTTGGCGGCGTAGGGGATTGCCATCTCGAGATACTCTATACAGACTTCCAGGTCCGCCGCGTACATACCCGGCGGAACATCTTCTCCGCCCGCGCGCCAAACGAGTTCGATCAACCTACCGTCTTTCTTGACGACCTTGGAGTTTAGCGGGTTTTTCTCCCTACCCGCTCTTGCCCATCGGTCCACTTCGTCGTACGTGACATCTTTCCCATAGAAGTTGACCGTGCTCTCCTTGATCCAATCTTGCCCGGGTGTCTTGTTTGTCAGGATTGGTTCATAGTCCGCGTTGAAGATCACGTCCTTCAGGCGCTCAATTTTCTGCTCCAGTGATTCACCCTCTGCGCTGCCAAAGCGAGCGCCGTTCTGCTCAGCCTGTTTCGCGGCAATCTTAAATTCGTCCTCACTGCACATCGGAACAAATTTGCTCGAGGTCAGATTGTCGTACATTCCATCGTTGATCCAAAAGAGCTTCGTGTAGTGCGTAATCTGCCTGAGCACCCTCGTATTGATTCCCTCTGGATGCGTGAGGATGCCCTCGAGGATATCACGGACCTCCAGTGCGCTGCAATGGTGCTGGTCGATTGCGATGTCCCGACCGGCAATTGCCGCCTGTGAGAGATAGTAGAGGAAGATTTTCTCGCGGGTGGGAAGCGACTCAAATCCATCCGCGTACAGCTGAACAACGCGGGCCGGACCAATGCGTTCGATCGAATAAACTCTTTGGCCTTCAGGTTCCTGTTTGGCGCAGCTGGCCAGTAAGGCGAGTGAAAGTGCTAGAAATAAAACGTTTCTGAATTTCATGGTGACTCCAATGAAATGATTGGTGAAATCGAATTCTCGACACATTAGGAACGATCTCGCAGACGCATCGAAGGAAGGGCGAACAGAAGCAGAGACCTCAGCGTGTCGATCTCAATATACGATGGAGGACTGAAAGTTTCAATACCCGCCTGCTGCATGGACGGGACCCTCACACCTGTACGCTCTCCTAAATGCGAGACCAGCCCGCGAAGCGACCCGCCCGCCTGAACGACACAGGCGGGCAGGTCTGGCGTGGGGGGAAGTGACGGGGGCAAGGGACATTACTTGAATGTGTTGACTACGAAATTGATCTTCTGTGGCGTGTCTCTATTGCCTTTCGAGAAAATCAAGATAGCGAGTGAAGGCCCTTGTTTTAAGGCACCATCCGGTCCAGAGTCTTGGGTTCGTTGGCAAGTCGCTGGTTGACATTGGTTGGGAATGGGAAGTACGTGGGCTCACTAAACGGAAAACAGTGCCTACGGAATCTGGCGACTATCAAGGAATCATTCTCACGGGGGCCCTATGAGCGTGAACGATGAGAAACAGTATTCGTTCCTCGAGGAGGAGATCGCTCTGTTTGGGTAGACGATCGGGAGGAATATTCCAGTGATTGGGGTTTGTCTTGGTGCGCAGCTCATCGCCAGGGCACTAGGTGGCGCTGTGTCGCCGAACATGCAGGAGGAAATCGGGTGATAGCCCATTCAACTTACGGGATAAGGAAAATCCGACACGCTTTTTGCGAGTGTCCATGGCTCAGAGATCGAGGTTTTTCACTGGCACAGTGAAACTTTTGCTGTACCTGAGAACGCTGTACTCTTGGCCCGTTCAGAGCTTTCTCCCTGCCAAATCTTCCGCCACGGTTGCGCCTACGGTTTCCTCTGTCACCTAGAGGTTGCACCGATAATGGTGGAACAATTCGTCGGAGTTTTCGCCGATCAGATTCCTTCCGAGATCAGCTCTGAGCGAGTGCTCGCAGGGGCGGCTGAAAAAATTGAAAGCTATCACGAGATCAACACAGGCGTGTTTGAAAAACTCGCGAACCTTTGGACAAAAACCTGGGAGCAAGCGTAGGCACGAAGGACGGAGGACCACGAGATCCCAAGCCTCGTGCGCGGCAAAGAAACACCGAGTGGCCATTTCTGTGCATTGAAATCTCTGCGATTCGCTTCTTACCGGACCCAGCGAGAAAAATTCTCGTTGATGTATTCAGCTGTTTTTGTCGCAATTCCCATGATGGTGACCTGAGGATTGACGCCGAGTGAAGTGGGAGTGACGCTCCCGTCACAGACAAATAGTCCTTGGACATCATGCGTTTCACAGTGGGAGTTCACCACGGCGGTCTTCGGGTTCTCCCCCATGCGGCAAGTCCCAAGTGGATGGGCACTGTAGATGACGATCGAGTTGGTGTCAAAGTTTGCGCCATCGACAAGGCGATCGATCTCAGCTGGACTGCGTATGGTTGTCTTCTTGACGTGAAGGGTCGTGACCTCCCTTGCCCCAGCGGCGAAATGAATCTGAGCTGCGACCTTGATGCCGTGTTTCATAGTCTCAAGGTCGTGTCTTCCGAGATTAAATGAAATCACCGGTCGACTGTGCTCGTTCGCTTTGACTTCCCCTTCGGAGTCTGTATCCTTGACGAGAATGATCGATGCGCCGATGTGCGGAAACATTCTCATCAGCCGGCGGTGCGTTTCGCCGAACTCTGGAAGCGAAATTGCCGCGAGCGCAGGTTGCACTGGAACCGCCTCGATCCAAAATCCAGTTCCATCTCCATCCCTATTGAGGAACTCATCGCACGTCGCCGACTGAGGGATACCGTACGCAGGGTCGATAATTTCCTCGAACAGACCAAAAACGGCAGTAGTCGGATGAAGCGTAAGGGTTTTTCCCACCTGTCCGCTTGAATTTGCAAGATTCGATCTCAGGAGCAGTACCGGTGAATTGATCGCGCTCGCCGCGACGATCACGATGGGAGCGGTGATCTCAAACTTGTGTACCACTCGATTAGATTGATTGTCGAGTATCGAACCCTTCACGATTTTCGTCTTACCCTTTAGCTCGATGATCTCCGCTCTCGCGTTCGCGTAGAGGGTTGCCCCATGGTGGAGAGCATCGGGAACATAGGTGAGGTTGACCGACAATTTGACATCGAACGGACAACCGAGTCCACAGAATCCACATTGGAGACAGCCTTCTTCGTTGCGGGAGGTTGGTTGTGCTCGATATCCGAGTTTTCTACTTCCTTCAAGGATTATTCGGTTGTTCGGGTTGTGATCGTGATCGGGGACGACGTGGATGTTGAGATACTTCTCGACTTTCTCAAAGTAAGGGTCGAGCTCTCTCCGCGAGAGTCCTTGTACTCCAAATTTTTGTCCCCACTCTGCCAGGACCCACTCCGGGGTCCGAAGGGAAGTCGTCCAGTTCACTGTTGAGCTTCCTCCAACACACCGCCCTTGAAGGATCGTAATGGAGAGGTCGTCCGTCGTTTGGCTCGCACGGTCTTTGTACAATTTCGCATAGGCATCGTCCTCGCGCATGGTGAAATCCCTGCTCGTGTAATAGCCCCCCTCTTCAACGATGATGACTTTGTGACCTGCCTCACCGATTTCCTTTGCGCAGACTGCTCCGCCGCAGCCGGATCCGATGATGCAGACATCTGCGGAATCAACCACGTCGTGATCGATGTTGGATGGTTGAAGAATCAATGGATTTTCCAAATCGGATTGAAGTGCCTCTTGGTCGAGTGACTTGATGGTGAAGGGATTCTGAGATTTTCGCTGCATGTGGTTTAATAATTTGTGTGAGGTTCAATCTTCACCTCGCCCCGCTAAAATGAACGGGCCCTTGTACCCCATGCTCTCCCAGGTTCGGTCGTCGGTATAATACATCATCATGCAAAGCCGTTTCAGCGCCTGAAAGGCTGTTCGGCGAAATGGGATGGTGCTCGTCATCCAGTCGCGCAAGTAGGAATCCTGGTCTGCTGGTTTCATATCGAGGAAACTCGAAAAGCGGAGGTCGAAGAGGAAAGCAAAAATAGGACTGTTGAACACCGTCAGCAACTGGTGAAATTGTCGCTGAATCTCCCGATGAGCATCGGCGAGGAATTTGTCCGCTCGAAGTGCTACCTCAGTCTCGTTCGGGTCTGGGTCCGTGGGGAGCACCTTCTGGATGAGGCGTCCAGCGACGGCTTTCACGATCACATATTCATGCCTACTGAAGAAGGTGAGTCGGCGCAGAATTTCTTCAGGGACTTGCTCGTAACGCGAGCAGCCGATGGGGAGAAAGGTGGAAGACCAAAGAGCAGCTGCTCCAAATGCAGTCTGTCTGAGGAATTTTCGGCGAGATTCACGTTGAGAAACAGCCGTCGTTCGAGATGAATTCATAAAAGGAGGTCGGAGCACTTCAGATCAAATTGGCGATTTGCTCACATTGCGTAGTTCAGGATCTTGTAGATCAATTTCGCGGCCGTGAGATCCGGGTGTTGCAGGCCTTCGATGGGAGCAAGTTCTACAACATCAAATCCAACGATCTTCCGACGATTACCGAGCTTGCGGAAAAAGCTCATCGTTTCGTGCCAATAGAGTCCGTTTGGCTCCGGTGTTCCCGTGGCTGGCATGATCGAAGGGTCGAAGGCGTCGACGTCGAAGGTCACGTACACGTTGTCTGTCAGCTTTTCGATCACGAGATCCTCCCAGTATTTAAGCAGCCGCGTGTATTTTCCCCGACGAATCTCGTGCGCATAGAACGTGGTAATTCCCTTTTCCTTGATTGTACTCGCTTCTTCCTTGCATTGAGCCCGAATGCCGACCTGCACGACCTTCCTGGGATCAAAGAATTCGCACACGCGTGCCATAACCGACGCATGGCTGTACTTGTTTCCCTCGTACTCGTCACGAAGGTCGCTGTGGGCGTCCAGCTGGAGTAGTGAGAGGTCTGGATACTTCTCTGCGTGCGCAGCGATCGAAGCCTGCGAAATGGTGTGCTCACCGCCGAGAGTAACGACGAACTTCCCTTGATCCACAAGAGCTCTCACTCTCTTGTAGATCTGCTGGAGTGCTTTCTCGTCGGATATTTTCGCGAAGTTTAGCGGCCGGAGCGTCGCAATGCCAACCTCTTGATAAAGCTCGCGGTCGAGTTCTTCATCGTAAACAAGGATCTCATCAACTCTTTTTTGGCGGAC
>JBHHZW010000195.1:0-5012 GCA_046758305.1 Bacteroidota bacterium
ACAGTCCGTACCGATCACAGAGGTTCAAGACGTAGGGATGCGGTGAGTGGTTTCCGAATCGCACCAAGTTTGCTCCGAGGCTCTTTATCATCACGATGTCCTTTTCAAGCGACTCGTACGTCATCGCACTTCCAAACGTCGGATGGTCCTCCTGCCATACGACACCTTTCAGAACAACTCGCTTCCCGTTGAGGAAGACAAATCCGTCCTTCAGCTCGACGCTCCGAATGCCAAAGTTGAGATCGAACTCATCAACGACGGAATTCGTCTTCCCCCGTGAAGAGATGATGTAGCAGCGGATCAAGTACAGATCAGGGCTCTCCGGACTCCAGAGATCTGGATTTCGAATGGTGAAGTCGGTTTCGACCTCGGTAGACTTGTTCCTCTCGAGTCGAATTGGGACTGGTCGACTTTTTCCACTCGTCGAACCGGTTTGTTTTGACTGAGCTTCGACATAAAAACTTAAGGTGGATGTTTTGAGCGGATCGGCGCCCGGAGTGTCAGAGTTCGAACGACCGTAGTCCGCGTTGAGGATGACTGCCTTCACGCCGACATGCGCCTGTTTGAAGTCGGAAGCAATATTAACGCTCAGGACAATCTCCTCCACCCAGATCCGAGGCGTCGCCACGATGTAGATATCGCGAAAAATTCCTCCGTAGTTCTTCCACCCCCAGACTTGCTGCCGAAGAGGCAGAGTATCGCGTGCATTGAGGGTATTGTCGACGATGACTTTGATCGCGTTCTCGGGGCCGACCTGAAGCGTGTTTTCTGGGATGGGAGACACAAAGGACGTATAGCCGCCAGTATGCTTCCCCACGAATATGTCATTGATGTAGATTTCGCACTCGTAGTTGACCCCATACGCAACGAGCTTGAACGCAGCTACATCCAACAGATGCTCGTCTACGCCGAAGGAACGGACGAAGGTCACCCGACCCGTGAAGTCGTAAGCGCTTGGGACCTGCACAACCTTCCAAGTGTCTTTTGCATCTCGAGCGTACTTCCAAGTGCCGGCGAGGTCAATCTTAGTCCTCGTTGGTGTATCGAGGAAAAACCCTCCGTCAAGGCCTCGACGGGTGGGCTCGCCATTTTCGTAAAACTTGTCCCGCGCCAAAAGGTCGACCGTCAAAAAAAGAGATAGAAGAAGGATGAGGGGGAATTTAGTCGTGGGGATGTGGACACGATTCTTCAATTGCGGGTGACTTCGGCAATCCCTCAAGAAAGCGTCTTTCTTCGCTCAGGGGGGCCAAAAACAAACCAAATATAATAAAAAAAAGACCTAAAGGCAATGTGAAAGTCTACCTTCGGTTAAGTTATTGACTTCTAGGGAGATAGTCGCTTAACGATGTAGTAAAACATGAAAATAAGTAGGAGACTTTCGGGGAGGGGAAAACATGACCGTACGACAATTTGTCAACAGAATCGCAACTTTGACATAAGTACATCAGCCGGCCAGATTCGCCTCAGCTGACCGAATTACTTGAGCAAACGAGTTCGCCTTGAGGGAAGCACCGCCAACGAGGGCACCGTCGATGTTCGGCTGGCTGAGCAAGTCCGCTGCGTTCTCCGGCTTCACACTGCCTCCGTACTGGATAACTAGCTTTTCAGCAACCGCCCAATTATTCAACTGCCCCACGAGCTTCCGAATCAGCTGATGCACTTCTTCCGCTTGTTCGGGAGTCGCGTTTCTCCCTGTTCCGATTGCCCACACCGGCTCATAGGCGATGATGACCTTCTCGACCTCCGAACCCTGAAGATCTTGAAGTCCTCCTTTGACCTGAGCGGTCACCACCCGTTCTGTGCTTCCTTTCTCCCGCTCGTCCGATCTCTCGCCGACACAAACGATCGGTGTGAGTCCGATCGCGAGAGCCCTCTTGACTTTCAGGTTGATGAGGTCATTCGTCTCGTGGAAATACTGCCGTCGTTCCGAATGGCCGAGGATCACGTACTGGCACCCGATGGACTTCAGCATTTTCGCTGAGACTTCCCCCGTGTACGCTCCTTCGTCCTCGTGATACATATTCTGTGCGCCGAGCTTCATCCTCGTACCTTTGATTAGACTGCTCACTACCACCATCGACGTGAAAGGTGGACACACGACGACTTCGAGGGCGGAGTGTACACTCTGGACTTTCTCGATAAGCGCCTTCACGAGGTCTGCGCTCTCGTAGATATCCGTGTACATCTTCCAATTCCCCGCTATGACTTTCTTTCGCATGCAACTCCGTTATACAATTCGAATCTGCAGCAAAAATCCCGTCAGCCCGACCACTACGCGTGCGGCGGACCTCCTTCCACACCACAAATCCTCCCCATCGCTGCTAAGTTTTTTTCAAGGAGTCGAGTCTTCTCTTAAGGATTTCGTTCACGACCTTAGGGTTAGCCTTTCCGCCTGTGGCTTTCATCGTTTTTCCGACGAAAAAACCAAGGACCTTGTCCTTCCCACTGAGATACTTCTCCACTTGATCTTTGTTATCTTCCAGAACTTTCACGACGACCTTCTCGATTTCAGCACTATCGGAAAGTTGAACGAGTCCCTTTTCCTTAACGATTCGATCAGGGGGTTGAGGATTGTTCAGCATCTCCTCGAATACCTCTTTTGCGATTTTTCCGCTGATAGTTCCATCGTTGATCAGATTGATCATCTTTGAAACATAGGAAGAAGGAATCGGGAATTCCAAGATGGCGATCTTCTTCTCGCCGATGACTCTCAGAACATCAGTCATCACCCAGTTGCTGGTCTGTTTGGAAGTCTCCGCGTCCTTCCGCGTCAAACCGCGTACAACTTCTTCATAGTAATCTGCCACTCCCTTTTCCGTGGTCAAAACGTCGGCATCGTACCGCGGCAACCCATACTCCCGCACGAATCGATCCCGCCGCGCCATCGGCAGCTCCGGCAGCGACCCTCGTAGCTGCTCGATCCACTCTTTCTCGACGACGATCGGCACGAGGTCGGGTTCAGGGAAGTATCGGTAATCGTGAGCGAATTCCTTCGTTCGCATCGGCGTCGCGACGTTCAGGTTCGCGTCCCAGAGCAGTGTCTCCTGCACGACCGTTCCACCTTCCTCCAGGATTTGAATTTGGCGCTCGATCTCAAACTCCAGGGCTCGCTCCACATTTCGGAAGGAGTTCATGTTCTTCACTTCTGTCTTCGTCCCAAATTTCGCGTCCCCCTTGAGCCGCACGGATACGTTTGCATCACAGCGAAGGCTTCCCTCTTCCATGTTGCCGTCGCAGACTCCCAGGTAGCGTACGAGCTGCCGAATTTTATAGAGATACAGGTATGCCTCACGCGGGAATCGAATGTCCGGTTCGCTCACGATCTCGATGAGTGGAACTCCACAACGGTTAACATCGACAAGCGTGTCAACATCGAGGTCATGGATCAACTTACCGGCATCCTCTTCCATGTGGATTCTTGTAATCCCAATCCGTTTCCGAGTCCCAACATCGAGGTCCACCTCCACAAAGCCTCCCGTGCATATCGGCTCCTCGTATTGAGAAATCTGATACCCTTTCGGTAGGTCCGGATAGAAATAGTTCTTTCGTGCAAAGATGGACCGCATCGCAATCGTGCACTGTGTTGCGAGACCCATACGGATCACAAATTCCACAAGCCGGAGGTTCAGGATCGGGAGAACCCCTGGCATACCGAGACAGACGGGACAGACGTTGTGATTCGGCTCGCTCCCGAAGTGTGTGGTACACGCGCAGAATGCTTTCGATTCGGTCAGCATCTGCGCGTGGACCTCAAGACCGATCACTGCCTCGTATTTGTCCTTACAGTGGCTCACGTCTCTCAAGCGGTAACCGTCGCCGTCACTTTCCCCGCCGCATCCAGCAGGCTCGAAGCAACCTCAAATCGAAGCCCGGAATTCTTCAGAATCTCCGCGGCCTCTTTGGCATTGGTGCCTTCCAATCGGATAACGACCGGAACGCCAACCTGGACTTGTCGTGCCGCCTCCACAACGCCGCTCGCGACGCGGTCACAACGAACGATGCCGCCGAAAATGTTGATCAAGACAGCCTTTACGTTTTGGTCCGAAAGCAGTATTTGAAAGCCGTTGGCAATGGTCTCCGGATTTGCACCGCCACCGACGTCCAGAAAGTTCGCCGGTTCACCACCCGCCAGTTTTATAATATCCATCGTAGCCATCGCAAGTCCCGCACCGTTCACCATACACCCCACATTGCCGTCGAGCTTGATGTAGTTCAGGCCATGCTTCGAGGCTTCAATTTCGAGCTCCTCCTCTTCGTCGAGGTCACGCATCGCGGCGATCTCACGATGCCGGTAGAGGGCATTGTCGTCAAAGTTCATCTTCGCGTCAAGCGCAATCACTTCACCCGCGACAGTGAGAACAAGCGGGTTTATTTCTGCAAGCGAGGCATCCGTTTCCTTGTACGCCCGGAACAGTCCAAGCAAAAACTGCACCGCATTCCGAAACGCATCTCCCGAAAGACCGAGTCCGAACACGAGCTTACGCGCTTGGTAAGAGAGAAACCCGACCTTCGGATCGATTTCCTTCTTGAGGATCAGCTCTGGTCTCTCCGCAGCCACCTTTTCGATTTCGACCCCGCCTTCAGTCGATACCATCGCGACGCTACGTGCCTTCGCGCGATCGAGGGTGATACCGGCGTACAGCTCTCGGGCGATATCGACTCCCTGCTCGACCAAGAGTCTCCTGACGATACGTCCTTCCAGTCCGGTTTGATCGGTAATGAGCCGCATCCCAAGAATCGTTGAAGCGTGCTCTCGGACCTCATCGAGCGTCCTAGCTAGCTTTATGCCACCTCCTTTTCCGCGACCTCCTGCATGGATCTGCGCTTTGACGACCCACACATTTCCCCCGAGTTCTTCGGCAACCTTGACCGCTTCATCAACGGTGAACGCGACACCTCCGCGCGGAATCGCTACGTTAAACTTGCTCAGGATTTCCTTTGCCTGGTACTCGTGGATTTTCATTGTCCGTTCTATGAACTGCCGTCAGACTTCTCACGCGAAGGTTAATGGG
>JBHHZW010000196.1:0-4969 GCA_046758305.1 Bacteroidota bacterium
ACCGATAGCAGAGAGGTAGCGAACATTTCGCAATAAGGCATTCAGTAACTGTCCGATATGGATCTCTGGATCTTGATTTCTGAGTCCCGCTTCCCACATCAGTTCTTCGGCATAATGTGCCCATCCTTCAGCGAAGGCGTATCCAACAAAGATCTGCCCGAACTTTGATGGAGATCGGTTTGCATGAAGATACTGCAGGAAGTGACCGGGCCACACCTCGTGCACAGATACGAATAAAAGGCGTGCTTCGCTTCGAATGTACGCTTTGCGATCCTCTTCGGACCAAGACGGATCCGGTGGGGCAATGTAGTAAGTCGAAGGTAATCCCTCTTCGTAAGGCCCAGGAATATCGATAAAGGCAAAGTTCCAGCGCTTATAAGGTGGCGACTCTGCAACTTCGGCTTCCTCGGGCCCAGGAATCGTAACCAGATCTTTTTCAATCAGGAAAGCTTTGAGATCATCAAGCTGCCGGCGCGCTCCTTCAACCGGCCCATTTTTCGGTTTAACAGCCTGAGCCTTCGCGATGCAGTCTGAAATCGACTTTCCAGGAGCATATTTGTCACAGGCATCGCGCATTGCTTCGAGATTTCGTTGAAGATCCCTCTCGCCGACAGCCTTGAGTTCATCGAGGGAAACCTCGACTCTTTCCGTCGCCCGCAGCATCTCCAGAAAAAGCTCGGAACCGAGTGCAAAGTCGTCGGTTGCATTTGGGCGCTGGTCTTCCAGCCAAGCGGCCAGCTCTTTCATCGCTTTTATCGCAGCTGCGTTGGCCGCACGAAAGTCCTCCTGCAATTGTGGATCCTCAACGGTGTCAAAGACGGTCGGAACATCATGCTCATAGTAGGATGCCAGCCCGCCAAAGATGGCGTTGCCTACATCGACGTAGGTAAGCGGGAGTGGGGTTCGCAGATTGTTTCGGATTTGCTCGAGTGCAGTTGGAACGGCTCTGGCATACGTAATATAGGCGCGCATCCTATCAGGCAGTGGCGCATAATCGCGAGTGATGTACACATTAGGATCGAGAGCCCCGGAATAGAAGAGGGGATTCTTGTAAGGCGCTTCTGCCTTTTCTAACCAGAAAAGGTGCTCGTCAATGACCGCAATGAGGTAATCCCGCTCAAAACGTTGCTTATCATCGAGTGAAGCGGCATCGAAAGCGAGTGCTTGTTCATGCTGAGCATGAAGTCGCTTAATTTCTTTTTCAAGACCCTCCGCACTCCAGTCGGGAAGTTTTCCGTCGAACTCGTGTCGTCCGACATCGACCGCAAACGACGGCCAAGCGGCGAATTGTGATTCTAAGAAATCCTTTACAAATGAGTCCCATTCCTTTGAGCTTGACTGTTTCTGGCAGCTAAGAGGAGACAAAAGAAAGAACAGAGCGAACACTGAGGCAATTCTTACAAATACGGGTGACAATTTTTTCACCACATCCTCCTCGTAAAGTTCGTGAACGTGTTAGATATTACGTGCCTACCAAGAAGCAGACTCCCCAACGGCTCTACCCATCACCTGCGGCGCGGCCATCGGATCTATCCACCACCGAAGGACCTGCCGTACGTCCGAATCTCCCGAGTTCCCGGAGATTCCGCACCGTCAGCTACATGCGGTCGTTAGCCGGCGCTGTTGCATTACGGCTCTAGAACCGCGCGCGCCTCCTCGAACGTGCCAGTGAAGTAGGCGACGTTGTGGAATGCCTCGCGGGTCAAAGCCTCTGCGACATATCGAGCGTCAGGCCCGTTGTGCCCGATTACGATAATCCGAGTATTGTGGTCCTCCATGGGCAGCCGCCCATCGTCCTTTGCTCGCCTGACTTCACCCACGTCTTTACCTTCCAGCACCCCGCTCCGCGGTATGTTGCGAGCATTGGCCAGCGTTCCTTCACGGTAGGCAACAGGCTCTCGCACGTCGATCAGCACGGCGGTACGATCGCTGGGCAGCACGTATCTCAGACCCTCAGGTTCGATCTCCGTCACTCCGCCAAGGGACCGCCAGACCGGGATACCCAGCTGATAACGACGTACGTTGCGGTAGCCTGCAGCCACGAGCTCCTCGGCAAGGCGCTTACTCTTTCCGCAGTAAGGACCGTTGCAGTACAGCACCATGGGAGCGGTTCTGTCCCCGTGGAGCGCGCGGCCAACCTCTGTGACGTCCGAAACATACATCGACATCGGGACGCCTGGCTTAGCCGAAACATTCATGGCACCGGGGATATGACTGACCGCGAACTCCCGGAACGGGCGGGCGTCGAACACAACAGCGCTCTTCTCGACGAGGATCCGGCGGAGCTCCTCCGTTGAAACCTCGGGAGTGCGCTGTCCAGTTTCTCCCAAAACAGCCTCGAACATGTTAACAACCTTCTGGCTGCTGGCCGTCGCCGCGGCGCCCACAAGCAGCAGCCACGCTGCGAGCACGACGCGAAATCTGAGATGTCTAGTCATGTTCAACCCCCAAGTAAAGGAACGCGCGCTACTGCGCCCGGCCAACGGCACGACCTCGTGATGCGTCCGGGCACAGAGCGCTGGTCATCGTAGAAGCCAAAGAAGATCGAACAACTGTGCGAAGCACCACTACGCTTCGCGCCGGGGGGCTATTTTTCTCTTGACTTCATCCTTTTAAAAGGTGTTAGGTTCCGCCGATGTCGAGGGACACGCTCCCCAGATCGGCGGTCCCCTCCCAACTGAGCATAACACTTTTCTCGAAATCTCGCCCCGTCGTGTAGAACTCTAATGGACGGTACGCGACTTCTCGCCCATCGAAAGAACGCGACGGAAAGCCCGACATCGAAAGAATGAGTTCATAACCGCACACCCACAATCCCATTCCGGTCAATCGCCCCCGCCCGGTGATCGCTCGTAATTGCAATCCACGTGGCCCCTCAAAGCGATGTCCACGAGACTTGCACACATAGAGCCCTTGTTCGTCAGGAAACTCCGCATCGCCAAACAAGATATCCAACCAGTATTTCGGGATCGAAAGATCAGCTTCGACGTCGAGAGGCAGATTCTTCGAGCACGTTATCCCACAGAGAATCTTGAGCAGCCAACGTTCGAGATCATGCCCGCTGAATAGGTAAAGCAATTGCTGGCCACTGCCGGCTGCTCCTTCTTCATCAAATGCTTGAAACAGCCGCACGGCAATCACATCAAGCGGCGAAAGTGCAGAGTTGTGACGTTCGCAGAGCACTCTGGAGGAGACGGCACTTGGAGGCAGAACCTGGTGCTCGCCTTCGACCCACGGTAAGCCGCTTACGGTCAGATCGTTGTTTCGATTCAGGTAGTGAAGCAGTGACTCGGAAATGTAATGTTCGCGAGAGCGCTTTGAACTACAGGCGGCCAATGGACGGGCATAACACGCCTCAAGAGAGTCATGTGTTCTTGGGGCCGGAGGCACGGTGGAAGCGGGAACCTTGCGGAACCCTGCTGCGGTCAGACAACACCGTGATGCGGCTTCTCCGCTGCCACAAGGGCACGGCGAATTGGGTGGGATTGAGAAGCGTACTTCACCACCGACGACGTTACGAAACGATTTCACACCGATCACGCCGTGTTGCGGAACCTAACTTGTATTAGGCTGACGGGCCTAACACAGCAGCCAGTCAGCCTATCACCATTCTATCGTTTTCCCAACGATAAGCCTTTTGATTCCTGTTGTCAAGACGTTGCGGCGCCTTTCCCTTTCACATGTATCCCTTGTTAGAGTGACCTCGCCTGCCGGCCTAATAGAACGGTGTTAAGTCGACCAGGGTCATAACTTGTCTACCGGACTCTGAACTCCCTTGCCGCCGCGATTCAGTACGTGAGTATAGATCATGGTCGTGCTCAGATTCTTGTGGCCCAACAAGAGATCCTGGACGGTTCGAATGTCGTACCCAACCTTGCGCAAATGCGTTGCGAAGAAGTGCCGCAACCTCTGGCAGCTCAGGGCCTGGCGATACCTGCTCTACGGAGGGCTTCTTTCACCGCCCCCTGTAGAACCGATTCGTAGCGGTGCTGCCGGCGGAGCTGGCCATGAAAGCAGGAGAGCTCTCATCCAGATGCTGTTGGGGCGCCGGATGAGGGGCACCATGTTGACCGTTGGAAAATGGAAAAAGTGCTAGCAGCGCTATTGCCAGCTGCTAAGGACGGATATCAGAACTGGCGAGACTGAGTGGGCAGGGGCAGAATCCCCGCCCGACCGCCTGATCGACATCAAACAGTCAGGCGGGCGGGGAACTGCCGACACACGATCCGACGCGATTTCATCGGGACGAGACCCCGTCGCTCCGGATGCTTTGTCAAGACGACATTAGTCTCTTGGATAAGCAACTACTTGGCCGCTGCGCCAATCTGCTGGAGGAAGCTCAACATGTCGAAGTAGTTGCGACTCTCCTTGATTTTGTCTCCCTCGAAGTCAAATATCCAGGCAGAGGGCGTCACCTGACGCTTACCAGTTGGTGGAATCGTACCAGCTGATCCGGTGAGTGGGCCAGTGTGGGTGCCTTCCCAAGTGACCTCCAAAGTGACTTTCTTACCGCTGGCGAAGGCATTTGTCACAGTTCCCTTAACGTCCGGCATAGCCTGCTTCCACCCCTTCATGGCCTCAATTATCTGGCTCAAGCCTCGGAGTTGCCGTTGGGTTCCCAGTTCATTGTACACGGTATCGGAGGGCAGGAGCTTGTCGTATCGCTCCCAGTCGCTGGCGTTGAATGCATCTACCAGGTCACGGGCAACTTTCACCATCTCTTGGTCGGTCATATTTCATTCCTTTCTGTGGGTTTTGGGCGCTGGCCCCAAGCTCGACGTAGAGCGCACCTGTGGTGAGTCGCCTTGACAGGCCGTGAATGAAGTACTACTCTGCAAAACTGAGTGGGCAGGGGCAGAATCGAACTGCCGACACACGGCTTTTCAGGCTCCGACAGTGCTAAAATTCTGCCTAAATCAATAAAACTGCCCAACTTTTTCGCTTGCGACGACCTCAAGTGTTAGCAGAC
>JBHHZW010000197.1:0-4961 GCA_046758305.1 Bacteroidota bacterium
GACGAGGACACTGCTCTCAAAAATCGGCAACTTGACAACACTAACCACCGAGCCAGCAATCATCAGACTAAACAGTGCAGCATTCGTGTGGTAGTTTGCTTTTGGCAACAACCGATGCCATCTTCGCAACAACATTCCCCCAAGACCCAGACCGAGGATCGAGAATGAAACGACGGCGTAGACGTAATGATAGGTCAGCATGACCGAGAAGATTCTCGTCAGCACAATCTCGAACGTCATGATGCTCCACGAAATGATGAAAGTGGACAAAGTCACAAGCCAAAACCGAGAACGGTGTGGCATCCTTTCCGTGATCATGTCGCTCCTTGACTTATGTCGTCGTTCATCTCGTGATGATTGGAATGCTGCCTGCAGCATTTTTGCCCTTCTGCATCGGGAGCAGGAGATGGTGTTAACCGACCCTCCAGGGTGAATCCTTCACTCAATTTCTCTATGGCCCTTCGAATTTTTTCACAGACCTCGCGCGCTACCCATCTGAGGTCAGGGTCCTCCACTGATTCTAATGCCAATTCGGGATCTGTCGCGATCACCACAATGTTATTGTTCCCCTGCTCGTACAATACAATTCTACATAGAAAAACAAGACCTCCATTAAGGTCGATCGACAGCGCCTTATGAACGAGTTCTGGATCGCACATGTCCAGAATCCGGTACCGGCGGAACCGGACGCCAAGCTTTTCCACCAGCACCCGATCCAGGTCAACGCTCGCCAGTATCCCGAAGCCCTCTGAGGCAAGCGCCTCTTGTGTTCGACGGAGCGTCGCCTCGAATGTGCCAGAAAGGACGGTTCTGATCCCCTCAAGATGTCTGGTCCTGGTTTCCATTTCGAATCAGCCTTTCCCGATGTCAATCCTTACGTTGATGTTCGTGCTGATGCCGGTATTCCTTCCCCCTCATGTTCATCATGGAGTGCATGTTCTTGTGATCCATCATCATCTTGTACATTTCGATCATGCTTGTGGTATCATTTCTTGCAGAGTGCATCACCATTCTTCGCATATGGCGGTTGGAGGCAATGCGGTCCATCATCACGCCCATCGTGGTGGAATCCTTCATCAACTGCTCGATCATCTGCGGCTGCTTTTAATGATGCTGCATCTTCTCCTGCTGCGGTGGTTGCTCTGCGACGAAGAGTACAAAGAGATCAAAAGGTATCCCAGTTAACGATGGAGGTCCCATCGCACAGTTCCCGTCTCGTTGGGTTAAAGTAGCTCCTTCTTCTTCAGTTCAAATTCCTCCTTGTTGATTTCGCCTCGAGCATACCGTCTTTTCAGGATCTCGAGCGGTGAATCTTCCCTTGATTCGAATTTTTTTTCTCCAGCTGCCCATTTGATGAAGAACACGACTCCCGCGATTATCACCGCCCAGAACAAGACCATGTAGATCCAACCGCCCATCATCCAGTCACCCCAGTGCATGTTTCTCCTCCCTTCCAAATATTGACATCTGTCATTTGTGCGGCCTCCGCTCGTGTTCACTCAGTACAGTCAACTGTGAGAAGGCCCTTCAGACTTGAGTCCGATTCCCCCAACACCCTAGCCTTTCCACCTTCAGAGATAAGCCACTTTGTAACGCGGTCTCCTAACTCCGGCGCGCCTTCAATCACTTCAGCAAGAGAAGTTCCCTCACTTTCCACACGAAATATCCGGATTTTCCCGACCCGGTAGATGACCTCTCCCGTCTTTGTCCATTCCGACCTCCAGACGGAAAACTCTTCGCCCTCAGTCACGCCGTCCTCAGCACTGAGGGACACACGAACCACCGGAGGTGTGCTGCACGTGATGCGAGCAGACTCGAACGATGGTGCACAACCGGAAAGAGCTGCTGCGACGAATATGGATACGAGCAGTTTCATTGAAGACCCAAAGGTCAAGCTTGGGCCTTGCATAAACGGGAATGCTGCACTTGAGCCCCCGAAGACATCAAGCGGCTATCGCTCAAGGAATCACCTCATTCGATCTAGGGGGCATTTTCGGTTGCAATACTTCACACCCCCTATCGGATACAATGATTGTGCCAATCCAGAAAACGGGAACAACGACCAATAGTGATAACTGGAAGGAGGAAGAATCGGGCTGGAGTTAAGCTTCTTGACGTAGCGGTAAAATTTCGTGACAAGCTCGTAGGGCGTCTGGGTCTTCGATTCGGACAATCGCGCTCGGCTCGACGCCCACTCCTTCGTTCGCGAACACCCAAAACGCAGATGTGATTTCAAGAGAAGAGACCTCTCCTGTCCCCATTGCGAGCGATTCCACAGCAGGAAGCCTGCTCGAGATCCCCATCCGGTGTGCGTAATTTACGACCTGCTTCACGGGGGCGATCTCCATGATGGCTCGTACGGCGACGAGGTTGATGAGCGATCCGATGAGGGCAAGGCAGACAGTTCTTGGTCCTTTCAAGAAAATGTTGCCTGTATTTTCTCGCTCATTGTTTCCGTGGTTTGTGGTTCTTTACAGCGCCTGGGAGCCGGTCGCTCCGGTTCGTATGCTAATCGCTTCGACAATATCAGCCACGAAGATCTTCCCGTCTCCTTTGCTCCCGGTCTGAGCATGTTTCCGAATGATTTCCACCAATCTCATGGCTTCCTCATCTTCGCACACCAACTCGAGCTTCACCGTCTTGCTGTATTTCTCGACGAACTCGATAGAATAGAGCGCTTTTTGGGGATCGGCCCAGTCGCAAAGAGCCGATACATTGATGAGCGTCATTCCACGAATCCCGGTTTCCTCCAACGCGTGAATGACATCTTCGACTCGCGAGGGTCGCACGTATGCTTTGATCTCTTTCATTGCTTTGTCTCCTGGTTCTTCCTCTGTTGCGTCGTTCAATCAACTATTCCTACCACATTACGGGCATAGCAGCGACGACGATGTACGACAACATTCTCGCCGAAATCTGACATCACTGGAGCAGAATGGCGTCACACCGCCTCGAGCACACGCTGGAGCCGGCTTTTCACTTCGTCAGCGATCGTATCAACTGCGGGGTTCTCGATAATCTTCGCCATCACTTGCGGGTCGAACGCAGCCACAACTGTCTCGCGTCCCTTCTCATACACGATCACGTTGCAGGGTAGCAGCAAACCGATCTCTTCTTCCGCTTCGAGCGCCTGGTGCGCCAGAGGCGGGTTGCAGGCTCCCAGGATCACATACTTCTTGAAGTCAAGTCCGAGCTTCTGTTTCAGTTTGTCCTGTACATCGATCGTGGTGAGAACTCCAAACCGTTCCTTCTTGAGTTCCTCCTTCATTTTTTCAACCGCCTGCACGTACGAAAGATTCACGACTCTGGAAAATCCGTAACGCATATCCTAGCCTCCTATTCTGAATTTTTTTGTTTATTCGTGCAATTAGCTCCTCGGCTATTTTGGTGACCGCGGGATCGATCTTTCCCTCCAATCACAGCATCAAACGGATCTGCATCGTTGACCGGAATGTCCAAAGTCCGAGAGTGGGCTGCTGCTACACAAACCTTCGTTGACCATGCGGTTCAGGTTCCGTATCAGGAACGTACCGTCTGACTCTCGCAGAGGATTATACGTGTTTCTATCTAAATCTAAGGCCTCTCCCGTTGTGATGTATTCTTGTCCATAACGATCATCCTTCAGATCGCGTCTTTTGTTCCCCTCCTTCAGCCGGGATTAGACCACGGCCGCGCCACAAAAAGTAGAGCGTCGGAACCACCAAGAGGGACAGAGCCGTCGTTGTGAGCATACCGCCCACCATGGGCGCAGCGATGCGCTGCATGACCTGAGAGCCCGTGCCGCCGCCCCACATGATTGGCAACAGACCTGCTATGATTGCAGTCATAGTCATGATAATGGGTCGCAAGCGCATGGCCGTCCCCTCCTGTATGGCAATATTGAGGTCGCCTTTGTGGCGCATCAGGCCGTCCAAAACGCGATGTTGGTAAGCTCGATCTAGATACGTTAGCATAATAACACCGATCTCGGCCGCGACGCCTGCAAGAGCGATAAAGCCAACTCCCACAGCGATGCTGAAATTATATCCGAGCAGATACATCAACCACACCCCGCCTACCAGCGAAAATGGGAGGGAGAGCATTACCATCAGACTCTCGGTGAAGTTGCGGAAATTAAGGTAGAGGAGAAGGAAGATAATCAAGAGCGTCACCGGCACGACGAGACGGAGTCGTTGCTGCGCTCGCTCCATGTATTCATACTGACCACTCCAAACAAGAGTGTACCCGGCAGGGAACTTGATCCGTTCGTTTACCACTTCCTTTGCATTCTTGACGTAGGTACCCACATCGATGTTTCTTAAGTCTATATAAAGCCAAGCGGTCCGCCGTGCGTTCTCGGACTTGATTCCGGGCGGCCCCTTTTTGATTACCATGTCAGCCACCTGACCGATTGGGATCTGCGCGCCGGTCGGGGTAGGAATCAGGACTCTTTTAAGGTCGGTGACGTTATCGCGCAATTCGCGGCCATATCGCACGTTCACTGGATAGCGCTCCAAACCCTCGACGGTCTGGGTCACGTTCATGCCGCCGATGGCGGACATGATCACATCCTGGACATCGCCGACGGTCATACCGTAGCGGGCCGCCTCCCTCCGGTCGATAACAAAGTCAAGGTAATTACCGCCCACGGTCTTTTCCGGGAAGACGCTCAGGGTTCCAGGAACGTCACGCAGAACCACCGCGATCTCCTCAGCCAGGTCAGAGAGAACCCGGAGATCATCACCCATGAGCTTGATGCCAACTGGCGTCTTGATCCCGGTGGAAAGCATATCGATCCGAGTCTTGATCGGCATCGTCCAGGCATTGGTCAGGCCAGGAAATTGGATGGCACGATCAAGTTCTTCAACCAACTTCTCGATCGTCATCCCTGGCCGCCACTGATCCTGGCTTTTCAGTGTGATGGTCGTCTCGATCATGCTCAACGGGGCAGGGTCAGTCGCCGTTTCAGCGCGACCAATCTT
>JBHHZW010000198.1:0-4951 GCA_046758305.1 Bacteroidota bacterium
GGTCCTGCCGATATCAAGAAGAAAACATCGGTATCCTTGCTCGCCCCACCGGGTAGCTCTTGAAAGCTCCGTAGCGAATCGAGTGAATCAAAATGCGGATCAGGTCCATGAAAAAACCTTGCTGCATCTTCAGGCGGTAGTAGCTCAGGAAGGCCCGCAGCCATAGCGTAAAAATTTCGCTCGCGATCAGCGCCAGGTGGGACATCTGTCATGCCATTTTCCTGGTCGAAAAAATGATAACCTGTCAGGCCAACTTCTTTGCCATCGGGGCCTGTGGGCGTTTTGAGTAAACCGATACTATAGGCCGAGACCGGACCTTCATCGTTGTCATCATCTTCATCGCGGTCCCAACCGTCTTTGTCGTACATGATGAAAATGTTGCGTTCGGTATCGAAGATCGCATAATCGTCATAGGCCCAGGGGTCCATGGTATGCCCATCGGGTGCACGACCCGGCAAATCCGGATCAATAAAAAAGCCAACATAGACACTGTCAATCGGGCCGTCCCAGATACGGCGGCCAGGGTCTTTGTTGTTTCCCTTCGTTCGAAAGATCAGGTTGTAATTGAAGAACACAACATCCTCATAGATCGGCGCAGCATAGGCATAAAGGGCCGCATTAACATCCAGGCCGATGGGATATCCTTCGCCGATTTGATCATCGGCACGGATACCATGATACTTGTCATCCATGATAAAATAAACATCTTGCGAAGAGACGAACTGACCTTCCACTTCCTGACCGTAGGTTGGCGATTCAGGATCGGGATCAATCGCCCAGCGCCCCGGCCAATGGCGCTCCCCAGGGGTTTGGACAAAATCGCCGCTTTCATTGAAATAGCCCTCGGGCCACGAGTCCTTCAGCGTGCTGGTTGCCAGTAACGGTCGTCCGCTTGGATCGGTAGCAATCCCCATTAAACGTTCCATAGACCGATCCTGTGCTTCCCAATCTGAAAAAGTAATGCCCTGCTCACCGCTTCCGCTCAGCCGGCTGGAAAGACTTTCGATTGCCATATAATGATCGCTGCGATCCCAAGTGCGGCCGTCTTCGTCAACAATATCTTTTCCCCACGGGCCAGGTGGAATTGCAACGAAGAAAATGATCCAGCGCATTTCTCCCCAAAATCCATGCTTTGTAAAAGGCGGCCCGAGTTGGCCGATCATACCCCAGTTCTCGACACCATTGACATGCATCTTGCCGGCATTCATGTGGGCCACGCCACGGTCGAATACGGAGTAAGTCTTGGTGAGGCCGGATTCATAAGACGGATTATTTTCATGTCTTTCGCCCTGGTCTACTTTTCCTTGTTGTGCCCACAAGGATGTGCCCAGTAAAAACACAATGAACATAACAGATTTCATGATCGCGATAAATTCTTTTCGCATAGTCAAACCTCCTTAATGACTTAGAACCGTAGCCGCAAGCCAAAGCTCACGCGGCGTCGCGGACCGTAGTTGTTGATATTGATCCCGTTCATACGCGTCGCGCTATAGCTGCTCCCGGTCCCTGGTCCTGGCACGGTTGCGGAACCTGTAGCAGTATAACCCTCAATCACGTTTTTGCGGTCGAACAGGTTGATGACCTCAACAATCACCGAGTAGCGCCAGCCGAACAGGGTGAAGTTTTTGTAGGAACGGAGGTCAAACTGGTGGTAGAACGGCCATCGTTCAGAGTACTGTTCCCGGAACTGCCCTTCTGCAACTGTAGGGGTATAGGGGTAACCGCTCTCACCATAGTAAATAAGATTTATGCCGAAATCAGATAATGGATGACGGCCCCACAGGCTTGGCCCTTTTCCCTTAGGCATGCTGAAGTTAATGTTGACACGAATCACGTGCGGCTTGTCCCACTCCGGCCTGGTCTCCTGCTTTGGGAGGGACAACTTAGTGTTATCATTCCAGTAGCCATCCCACGAGGTCTGTGTTAAGACTCTTGACCGGGAATAGGTGTAGTTCACGGTTCCGGAAAAATAGCCACTGTAACGTTTGGTTAAAGTCACATCGACACCTTTTGCCGAACCGAAATTGTTGTTCAAAAAGACAGAATATGAAAATGGACTGTCTTGTCCCGGATCAGAGTATGCCGGTACCAGTACTGAACCCACCTGATTCAGGGTTTCCTTGGTCCACATATTGATGTTAAGTCCAAAGTTGTTGCCGATCTGCTGTTGCAGGCCGATTTCGTACTGAATCGCCTTCTCATTTTCCAAGCTGGGATTGCCGATGATTGCGCCGCCTCTGATCATCGCAGTTTCCCGGGTCTCATCGCCAAGCCGACGGAAGAGATCGCGATAATTAGGGTTCTGGTAGAAATGACCGAAGTTGAAATGCACGACTGACTTATCGGTCAACGGATAGGCGATCCCAATACGCGGGCTGATTTTGAGCTTGTTCTTTCCTTCGATAAAACCGTTATAGTCAAACCCCGGTGTGTCCGGGTCTTGCTCGCCAAGAGGGTCAAGAGGATCTGCCCACATTCGGCCGCCAGAATTAGCCCAGTCCAACCGTCCACCAACATTGACGACAATATTGGAATACTCGATCTTATCAGTGAAATAGAATGCACCTTCTTTCGGAGAGGTTTGGTAGATCGTTGGTGTGGCTTGCAGTGCGCTTGAGCTTTGATAGTCGACTCGACTGAGATCGATGTAAATGAACTGGGCGCCAAATTTGAGTTGATGATGGCGATGAACTTGGCTGGTCACATCAATCCGAAAGTCGTAGGTGGCACTGCTATCTCCTTCAAAGTAAACGCCGTCGCCGCGCATCCTGAAGTAGCCTTCCCAAGGGTCACGTATGCCGAAAGTGTTGCGAAAATCGTAGTCCTCCTTGGCTTTGATGTTCCCCCAATCCGGGGCCCAGCGGTTTCCGATCTTGATCCCAAGAAATTTAAAGGAGCCGTAGGGGTCATCGTAGTCTTCCAAAATGCGTGTTCGGCGCTGCTGGTGAAAGCGTTGAAACTTAAAGGTGTAGAATGTGGAAGGTGATAGAGCATGATTCCAGTCAACAGCGATACGATTGCTGGCGGTGTGATTCACTTCGCGCGTGGCCATTCCAGAACGGTTGAGCTCTTCGCCTCGCTGTTCATCAATGTTTACAGTTCTGGTAGGCAGACGATAATAGTAGATTGCACTGCGTCTGTTACTTTGACGATAGCGCTCTTGCTTAAGTTCGCTTATGGATAGTTTCATGGTCGGCGTGAAGCGATAAGTGAGTTTAAGGAAGGCGTCAATATTGTTATTCCAACCCAGCCCTTTCCACCCCTTGAAATTGTCAAGTGGATTGATTGAGCGGTTGCTTCTGCCGCCGATCTCCCTGTCAGTTCTGACATCCCTCCAACTGTAGCCTTTTGGATTTTTTTCCGGATTATCGAACCAATCAACGCTGCCATCTTCCCAGTAGTCCCGCATGAGCTCCAGCGAAGTTGGCACATCCGGGATACCGTCTCCGTCGAGGTCGCGGTGGTCATCCCAGATCACATCATCGAAATCGTAGACCGTGGAAGCCCGGACCTCGGATTCGGTTGACATGAAAAAGGTCATGTTTTTCACAAGAGGCACAGGCCCTCCCAGACTGGCCTCCATGCGCTGCAATCCCAGCTCCTTGCCCTGTCCTAATGCCAATGCATTTATGCCGAAAGGAACCGACGAGAGATATTCAACCTCGCCGGAATAATTCTGTCCGCCTTCAGAGGTGGAGAGATTGACAAAGCCCGAGAGCGCGTTGCCATACTCAGCGCTAAACCCGCCGGCCAGCACGCTGATCTGGTTGATGGCATTGTTGCCGAGTCGCGTGCCAAATCCACCGAACAGGGGGTTGCTCACTTTCATGCCGTCGATCAACAAACCGACCTCGTTGTTCCGTCCGCCACGCATGCGAATATCATCAATACCGCGGACTTCGTAGCCTCGTTTCTCGTACGGCGTATTGGTCAAGATCGACATGTTCGACTGTGTGGCCAGCAGGTCCACCAGTTCGGTGACAGGCATTTCCCGGATGTCTTTTGCAGTCATTGTGGAGACCTTTGCAGTCATATCCGGCTTCACCAGCGGTCGTTCGGCAAAAACGACCACTTCTTCGCCGATTTCGAGCACAGCTTCATTAAGATCAAAATTCACCTCGGTTGTTTGGTTGACTGTGACCAGCACATTTTCCACGCTTGTTCGCACATAACCCATCATCGATGCTTCCACTGTATATCGGCCCGGGGGAACGTTCAGGATGAAAAAATAACCCTCAATATCAGCAGCAGCACCTATAGTGGTGCCTTTGATTATCACATTAGCTCCAGGCAAGGCTTCATTTGTTTTTTTGTCATGAACATATCCGCTTATCTTACCCACCATCTGTTGGGTAAAACTACTAGCGGGTATGAGCAAAAAAAGAACCCACGCCAACATGCTGAACCACAATCGTTTCTTAGTATCCATGGTACACCTCCTCTGCATAGCTTTGCAGCCCGTCCAATTGGCTCCTACGCTTAATTTCAGGGTTGTTTTTATTTATTATTTGATGTTTCTTAACTACTTGAAAATACAACTCTAAATACTCAGAAACCAACCGAGCACTGCTGCCTACTAAGTGGGCGATCTCTCCGGCTTCTCGGAGGCCGCGCTCGTATAAAGCTACCACCCAACCAAACCTATTCAAATAACGCTTCACCGCTTTAGTTGAATGCCACTTCCGACTAAAAATCTCAGTGTAGACAAACCTACTTAAAACATCTCTACTATTTCTTCGGTAATCCGCAAAAACTTCTGAAGAAGTAATCCAGCGTGACCATATAAACTATCGGCAATTCATTAAACGGTTTGCCTACACTCGCTTCCACTTGAGCTACCCTTAATCTGACACGCCTATTGCGCATCTCAGGAGATTGACTGTTGTACATACGAACCGTCTCGAGTACGAAGAACTCTCACGGGATGAAAGCTCAAACTCTGCTCCAGCCT
>JBHHZW010000199.1:0-4947 GCA_046758305.1 Bacteroidota bacterium
CAATCGAGCAAGCATTCATCGTGGAATCTATGGGATCCATCTTCCGGATCGCCGGCGTCTTTCTCCCGTCAGGCATCGGAGGTCAAGATTGGGCGTACACAGCTCTCCTGTCGCTCTACACCGTTCAGGATCCGCTCGCGATGGGCGCGAGTTTCGCAATCCTGAAGCGCGTTCGTGAAGGAGCTTGGATTGCCGCGGGTTTCCTGACTCTCTCGTTGACGCTCGGGGGCAAGGCTGTCCGCGCGATACTTGCTCAGCCAGCCGGTCGATGAACCAAATCCCTCACATCGTGATTGCTATGCAGGGGAGATAGCGCGGCTGCGGGACTTCACACGTGAGATGTTCGGCCATATCGACATCCTCGCGAACAATGCGGCGATCAATGAGGTGGTCGACGAATCTCGTTCAGACCTCGACAGGGTACAATTCGAGCAATATCCTCTCAAGGACTGGAAGAAGATGTTTGACGTCAACGTCACGGGTACGTTTCTCTGTTCTCAAATCATCGGACTGTGGTGACGGTCAGGGGAAAATGCAACATAGCAAAGACCAAGCTTCTTGAGCGCGCAAGGCGTATTCGGCTCGTGCTGACTGACGTCGACGGTGTGCTGACGGACGGTGGGGTGTACTACTCGGCGCAGGGTGAGGAGATGAAGCGGTATAACATTCGCGACGGAATGGGAATGGTACGGCTCAAGGAACACGGAATTGAGGTGGGGATCTTGACAAGGGAGAACACGCCGACCGTGGTTAAGCGAGCGGAGAAGTTGAACATCGCGCTGCTGTACGAAGGTGTGACCGACAAACTAAAGACACTGAACGACATTGTGAGGAAAAGAGGTTTCGATGCAACTGCGATCGCGTTCATCGGTGATGATGTGAACGATCTGGAAGTCCTCCGGGAGGTCGGACTCTCCGCATCGCCGGGCGATGCCCTTCCGGTTGTTCTGTCCGCTGTGCACTATATCTGTTCTCTTCATGGAGGGTCGGGCGCATTTCGCGAGTTTGCGGAGCTGATCCTCGAGGCACAGGGCTTTCAGAAGTCAGGCGGCTAAAAGGGATCTGTCGTCGAACACCTTTGTCCGACGATCTCTTACTTCAAAGCGCAGACCTATGCATTCCGGAAGGAGAACTAAGCACGGACTGAAAATGGTCGGAGCAGTCAAGCTTGGCGAGAATTGAACAACCAGGGAACGTATTCTTGCAGCTTCTAGATTAAATCTTGGAGAAAAAACTGTGACTAGGAGTGAAGGCCTTCATGGAAGAAAAGGGACGGATAGATCCGGTTCTCGAAGGAGATTTGTCTCGTCTGTCCTCCGCGGGCATCCCGGTAGACGTAGTCTTTGAGCAAGGAATGGCAGTGTTGGAGAATGCGCAGTAGTGGAATAAGAGAAGCGGTTGATTTTCCGAACGATTCGTACAAGGTTTAGATCCCCACTTTCTGGGTGAAGCGTAAAGACACGGAGGAGGAAAAGTGCAACGGTCTAAAGATGGTTGGCGCTCCCTGCATTTGCTGGCTCATTGCGAGGGTCACTATCCACATACCTAGCCGAATTGCACGAGGAGTTCGATCCACATGTCCGCAATGGATACATTCGATTGGTTCGTCTCGACGGCGTTGAAGAATCCCGACGAGGAACTGAAGAAATTCATCGATTCCCAGCGTCAATATCTACTCACCCTGCGCGAGGAGGATGAGAAGCAACGCTTCGTGCAGGAATTCATGCACGAGGTGAACACCTTGTACCGCACTAAGCAAAAGAAATAACTCTTCGTTCGTACGCGCAGACGAACTGCCCGTTGTTTGACCATCCTTGCTTTTCCATCGAAAGTTTTCTAAGTTCCGACCGATGCACGACGTAGTGCACCTTGTCATGCTTGCCATCGACTCCTCTCTCCAGCGGATCGGTTTGATATTCCTGACCGCATCGTTTTCTTTTCTCCTCGGCGGCTGCGGGGGACCGCTCACGGGAATCATAACGAGCACGGAAAAGAACGGTATTGTGATTTCAGTCGGCCAAGCGGACGGTGTCCGTGAAGGCGATATCTTCTGGGTGTGGAGGGAGGAAGCTGTCCCAAATGGTGGCGTCGTGACGGTACGTGTTGGGATAATTCGAATCGTGAAAATCCTCGGGAAACATACTGCCCTCGGAGAGCTCTTCTATGGTAAGGCTGAGGCCGGTCAGCAGGCTCAGCGGGTTGAAGGCGGAGGGCGCTGATCGATTATCCAACTCGCAATATCGTTAATGACAATTTCTGCAACGTGTCCCGCCGATTGCCATTCGGTCGGTGTGCTCACGCCTTCGGCTTCAATGAAGGTATGATCTAGCCCTTGGTAGGTAAACATTGACGTCTCAAATTCGCACATCACAAACACCATATCATACTGCCGCAATTTGTCTGTCCGTGTGCTAACTTGCCTCTTCAAAAGTCAAATCCGCGCGATCAGAGATCTCCAAATTTCCTGCAGCTCCTCTGTGGGGACTGCACCTCGCATGGTGCTATCGAAATTCTTCACCGCACTTAAGAAATCTTCCTTTGGTCTTTCTGTGCCCATCGAATCTCCTTGCGCATCACTGCGAGTCGATCCGAATCTCGATGGAACACACTTGGAACGCGTCGATCAAATCCCGCCCTGCGGGATCCCGCATATGGTCGACGCGCGCTCTTACCTTGACTTTCGGTGGAATTACCGTATATTTGCGCCCACAGTGACAGGTGTGACCTCGGACAGCGACTCAATGGGTTGAGAACACGTGCTTTCGTAACGCGAGATACGTCTTTCTATCTACCCGGTCACGGGGACTGTCACGACGGTGTGAAGGGGACATCACCTATCTCGTGCCGACGATCTTTAGAATTCAGCCATAGCCCAGTCAGACTCAGTTTGACGGGAGCCGTTCGCTCAGTGTAATTCAGTAGTGATGAACGATGCTGCCGAATAGCCGATTCGATGACGCATGCGATCCTGGTTGAAGTCGTGGGTACCGACCCTCGCCACTTCTGCTCCGAATTCTCAGAACGCTGCAAAGATTCGGACGACACTCCTTTTTCTTCTCGTCTCTCTTGTGCTTGCCCATATTGTTGTATGGGCGGTTCCTGGCATCTTCGAAGTATGGGAAAGACAGGCGGGAGATCAGCTCTTCCGCCTTCGGTTTCAGTTAGAGGGGCCAGACACCGTCTCCCTCAATATTGCCCACGTCGATATAGATAACAGCAGCATCCGAAAGCTCAACACCACGTTCGCTGGACGTGAGCAGTACGGCGAGGTTGCCTCCATTCTTGCTCGAAGCTTTGCGGCCGCGGTTGGCTACGACATCATCTTTGCGCGCAAGGGCAATCCGGAGAGCGACAGGAGTTTTGTGGATGCGGTTCTGGAGGCGGGCAATGTGTATTTTCCCGTCGCGTTCACCCTTCCCGACACGTCGTCGCGAGCCCGAAAAAGTCAGGGTGATGGTGAGTCGTACCCTGAATTCATCGAACGGTCGAAGTGGAGGCCGCGCATCTTCGCGGAAGGGGAGCCGTTCCCCGCTGGCCCGCCCCTCTTGTCGGTGTTCGATGAACTCGGCGACGTGTCGCAGGGGATCGGCTTTATCAACATCATTCCGGACCGTGACGGAGTGTTCCGACGCGTGCCGCTGTTGGTGAAATTTGACGATGCCTACTGGCCGAGCCTCCCGTTCCGAATGGTCTGCGACTATCTTCATGTCACTCCCGAGAAGATCACAGTGGAGTTTGGAGAAAAGGTGACCCTTCACGATGCGGTCTTTCCCGACGGTGAAACAAGGACCCTGGAGATCCCCGTCGATGAGAGAGGTCAGATTCTGATCAACTATCCTGGCGGGTGGGATACGTTCTACCACTTTTCCTTCGTCGAAGTTCTCGAGTACGCCCAGGATCCTGATTCACTCGACAAGTTGCGCGATCTGCTGGACGGATCGTTGGTCATCGTGTCGGAAGTTGCGACGGGCGCGGCGGACATCGGTACGACTCCGTACGAGACGGATTTCCCGTTGAGCGGACTCCACACGAGCGTGATGAACACGATCATAACGCAAGATTTTCTCCGTGACATGGATCCGGTCGTTGAATGGGTCGTGGAAGTTGTCCTCCTTTTTCTCATCGGATTCATGTCGCTCCGGCTTCGAGCGCTGAAGTTTTCCCTGGCGTCGATAGCGGTGATCGTGCTGTACGTTGCTTTCTTCGCGTTTGCGTTTCTTCAGTACAACACCATGGTGACACTCATGGCGCCGAGCGTAGCGATGATCCTCGCAGTGGCCTCCGTGTTAGCATACCGGTACTTCACGGAGGAGCAAGAGAAAATATTCTTCCGGAGGACATTCGAAAACTATTTCAGTCAGCCGGTGCTGAGGAAGATCATGGACCGTCCGGAACTGCTCTCGCTCGGAGGCGAGAAAAAAGAGCTTACAATCCTCTTCAGTGATATCTTCGGGTTTACCGAATGGAGTGCTTCTCAAAGCCCAGAGGAAATCAAACGCACGCTCAATGAATATTTTGAGGAGATGGCGAAGGTCGTGTTTCGGTATGACGGGACGATCGACAAGTACATCGGCGATGGCATGATGGTGTTCTTCGGTGATCCGCTGGCGCGGGAAGACCATGCCGTGGCCGCCGTGTATGCGGCGATTGAAATGCAGCGAAAGACACGAGAGCTGAAGAAGCAGTGGTTGCAGCAAGGGCGGATGCCGATAAAAATTCGCGTCGGCATCAACACAGGCGAAGTCGTGGTCGGGAACATGGGATCGTTGAGGCGGATGGACTACACGGTGCTTGGTGCCAACGTGAACCTCGCCCAGCGTCTAGAGGTGAATGCACCCGTTGAAGGAATTCTGATTTCCGCGACTGTTTACGAACTCGTCAAAGGCCACGTGCAGACCAAGGCTGGGGGCAGAATCCGGTTGAAAGGGTTGAGAGAGGAAGTGCAGG
>JBHHZW010000200.1:0-4928 GCA_046758305.1 Bacteroidota bacterium
CTCATCCGGGTCGATGGACTCTCCTGTCCATTCTGTGCGCTGGGGTTAGAAAAAAACCTCAAGAAAATCGAAGGGGTCACAAGTGTTACCATCAAGTTGAAGGAAGGTATTACAACTCTTGAAGTGAAAGACGGTGGCGATCTTTCAGATGAGGAAATTAAGCAACGGGTAAAGGACGCTGGCTTCACACCGCGTGAGATCAAAAGAGAATCCCGTCGAGCCAGTTCAGAGAACCTAGATTCCATCACGCTCAAAATCGAAGGCATGGTGTGCCAATACTGTGAAAAGAACGTTCAGAACAGTCTGGCGGACGTGAATGGTGTTTCTCACGTTCACGTGGACCGGGAAAAGGGCGAGGCGATGGTTACGTACGACAAGAGCCTGACGGCCATTGAAGAACTCATCAAAGCAGTGGAAGACGCTGGGTCATTCAAGGCTCAGGCGAAAAAGTAGAGATGTAAGGAGAGAGAAAACCATGGCGAGTCTTAAACGTGATGCGACGAGCATTTTCTCGCTATTCACATCCTTCTCAACACTCCTCTGCTGTGCGCTACCAACGCTCCTAGTGACGCTCGGGCTCGGGGCAGTGGTGGCAACGACAGTCTCCTCGTTTCCCCTACTCATTACACTCAGTCAAAATAAGGAGTGGATGTTCCTCGGCGCTGGAATTGCGATTGCCGTTAATTTCTACCTGATGTATCGGAGAGAGAAGAAGGTTGCATGCGAGATCGATCCAACAACAGGCGAGGCTGCCTGCGATATGGCTGCAAAGTGGAATAAGCGGGTACTGTGGACTTCGGTGGCAATCTACGTTATTGGCTTTACAGTGGCGTTCGTAGCGTTTCCGGTGCTGCAATTTCTTGGTGTGCTCTGAGAAAAGCAAAGCGAAAAAATGAGTAAACAGCTGAAATTGTTATTTATTGTGATCGCCTTGTCGTCTTACGTGACGGGTGCCTCCGCCCACGAACCGACGTTCGGTATCGGCCCTCATACGATCTACCGCGGCGGCATTGGGCTGGAGCTGGAATACGAGTACGGACGGCAGTCAAATCTCTACACTGAGGTGCGAACTCGCAGGTTACATTTCGAAGCAATCTACGGGATCACCGAGGACCTCGCGCTCACTCTCGCGGTTCCACAGGTTACGAAGACAGTACGCAGCGGAGCGAATCAGAAGAGTAAATCCGGTATCGGCGATATCCTTGTGCGGGGAAAATGGCGCTTTTACCGGGATGATCAGTTCAGAGCTGTCAACCAACTTGCCATTATCGGTGGTGTTAAGCTTCCAACGGGCAATCGAAGCGGCGATGTCAGACTCGGCTCTGGCTCGACTGATTTTCTTCTTGCCTTTGCAGCCGGTCGGGAAACGCGACTGTGGTACTATTTTGCCGATGTACGGTATCGTCTCAACACCTCCTCAGGTGGAAGACGTGGGGGTAATGTATTCAGTTACGATGGCGCATTTGGCGTCCGGCCCATTCGGAGTGAATACCGGTCGCCGGATCTTGTCATGCTGGTCGAAATCAATGGGCATTTGGAAGAAAAGGAATCAGTGGATGGAACTAAGGATCCAAACTCGGGTGGGCACGTGCTTTCGATCTCTCCGGGTATGTTGTTGAGCTATCGGAATATCATGTTCAAGACTGCGATCAAAATTCCGATTTCGCAAAATCTGAACGGGACACAGTTACGACAGAAAGAAGAGTTTATTGTTGGTCTGGAATTTCATCTGTAGAGACATTTTATGTGAAAGGAAAACAACCATGAAAGCTTCCTGGAAATCCATAATTGCTGGGGTGGTCGGTCTCTTACTGCTGACGCAGACCGCCATTGCGCAATCATTCGAAAGCTCCGCCGAACGGATCACTTTGCGTGTCGATGGACTCTCCTGCCCTTTCTGTGCATACGGGTTGGAAAAGAAATTGAAATCATTTCAAGGTGTCAGCAACCTCGACATCAAAGTAAATGACGGCCTTGCCGCAATGGACGTTAGGCCAGGTACAATGCTTACAGACGAGCAGTTGAAGAAAGCGGTCCGAGATGCCGGCTTTACGCTGCGGAGCATCAAACGAGAATTGCTGCCCACCTCTTCAATAAAAGACGAAGAGAAAATGGAAATCATTAAGTTAAACGTGCAGGGAATGACCTGTTCCGGTTGCGTTTACAATGTTGAGACGGCCTTGAAAAGCATCCCAGCGGTTCATTCTGTAGATGTTAGTTTAGAAAACCACAGCGTTACGGTAAGAGCAGAGCCTGGCAAAGTGGAGGCTGCTGAGCTCATTGAAAAAATCCAGAAGGCCGGAAAGTACAAAGCTTCCGAGCATACAGACTGAAGACGAGAAGAGAATGAAAAAATTACAGGTCAAAGTTGGTGGGCTTTCTTGCTCCTTCTGTGCGGAGACCATCCGAAAGGCATACAGTCGAATAGATGCAGTGAGTGATGTCAATGTCAGTCTGGCACACGAAGAGGTGTTGATTCAACACGATCCGGAGCGGGTTACGGAAGCAGAGCTGAAAGACACCCTGCGCCAGTTGGGGTACACCGTCCGCGACCCGAAGAAAGTGCGAACGTTTGAGGAGGAAGAAGCCGAACTGCAACGGGAGAAGCGGAAGTTGCTAATCGCCGCTGGGTTTACAGGTACGGCAGCCCTGCTGATGATCGGCATGTGGCTGGGGTTCCGACAACCGTGGTTTAAATGGCCAATGATGGGGGTGGCGCTGGCAACGGTCTTCGGTCCAGGATGGTACATCCTGAAGATGGCCGTGCAGTCGCTCCGCAGGGCTATACTCAACCAGCATGTGCTGCTGGAATTTGGTGCGTTCGCCGGACTCATCGGCGGCTTTGCGGGATTCTTCGTTGCGGATTTTCCCATCGCCGACTTTTTCGCGGTGGCTGTATTCATCACCACCTATCATATCCTATCGGGCTACACATCGTTGAGGGTTCGCACCCGCGCTTCTCAAGCTGTGCGTAAGCTGCTCGATCTTCAACCTCCCATGGCGCGAGTTATCCGCGACGGGGTGGAAGAAGAGGTTCCCATTGAAGATGTACAAGTAAACGATCGCGTACGCGTGCGCCCGGGCGAGCACATTCCAGTTGATGGGGAGGTGACGGACGGTAACTCCAGTGTGGATCAAAGTCTTGTGACCGGCGAATCTATTCCTGTAGAGAAGATGTTGGGCAATGAGGTGATCGGCGGCTCACTGAATCATTCCGGAACACTGGTTGTGCGAGTGAGGCGAATCGGTGAAGAAAGTTTTCTGCAGCAAGTGGCACGACAGATAGAAGAGGCGCGTGCCCTGAAGCCTGGGATCATTCAGTTGGTGGACAAGATTCTCAAGTATTACGTGCCGGGCGTGCTTGTGTTTGGAGGGCTCGGCATTCTGATCTGGACAGTGGGCGCGTGGCTGGTCACTGGGGAGATGAATTTGACTCGCGGCGTATTTGCAGCGCTGGCTGTGCTCGTTATGGGCTACCCCTGTGCGTTAGGGATGGCGACACCCCTGGCGATGATCCGCGGAGGGGGCATGGCTGCGGAAAAAGGTATCCTCATGCGCTCAGGCGAAGCATTCCAAGCTTTGAAGGACATAAAGAAAATCGTGCTTGACAAAACCGGGACCATCACAAAAGGGAAACCGCAAGTAGTGAATGTGGTACCACTTGACGGCCTCGAAGTGAAAAAGGTGCTATTGCTCGCCGCATCTACCGAGAGCCCATCGGAACACCCGCTGGCTCGAGCAATTGTCGAACATGCCCGGGGGCTCGATATCAACATATCCGAAGTGGGTGAGTTTCTAGCCGTTCCTGGCAGAGGGGCGCGGGCTACGATGAACGGTCGAACGATTCAGGTGGGAAGTTTGAGGTTTCTTAGAGAAGAAGGTGTGGAGACGAGCAAAGGACTCGAGCAGGCCGGAACACTTGAGGAAAAGGGGAAAACAGTCGTCGCGGTGGCCGCCGACGGAAAGATCCTTGGCCTCCTTGCCATTGCCGACACCTTGAAAGAGGATGCAACAGAGGCCATTCGCAAGATGAAAGAGTCCGGTTTGGAGCCAGTGATGATCACGGGGGATAACCACCGCACGGCACACGCCGTGGCGCGCCAGGTCGGCATTGAAAAGGTTATGGCTGAGCTAATGCCGGACGAAAAGGCCGCGCAAGTGCGCGCGCTACAAGCAGAAGGGTATCGCGTTGCCATGGTAGGTGATGGCATCAACGACGCCCCCGCCCTCATGCAAGCGGACGTGGGCATCGCCATCGGCGCGGGAACCGACATCGCAATCGAATCGGCGGACGTGGTTCTGGTCGGTGAACGCCTGAGTGCGATTGTGGACGCCTATCACATCGGTCGCACCTCGTACAAGAAGACGGTGCAGAATCTTGTTCTCGCATTTACCTTCAACGGCATCGGTGTGCCGCTTGCCATTACTGGATTTGTTCATCCGGTTTGGGCGATGATTGCGATGGCGGCGAGCGTGAGTACTGTGCTTCTCAATTCATTCGGCGGGCGACTCATCCCCACCACGAAGGCAAAACCCAAGAAAGAAAAACAACGCATCGTCCTCAACGTGACGAATATGCACTGTGAGGGCTGTGTAAACACGATGCGAAATGCGCTGAAGAAGAAAATTGAGGACGTGCAGGTCAAAGCTGATTTAGAAAAACAACTGTTAACAGTGGGTTTCTCGAACCGAGACATTTCAGCAGAAGGCGTTAAAGAAATACTGATAGAGACCGGATTTAAGCCCGCAAGATGAAGTAAACAGTAAAGAGTTGCGGCGAGCCATCACTGAACTCGGCTTTGCGGTCAAAGAAGAGCTTTAAGCCTGTCACAGTCCAACATGATTGACGACAAGATATACCGAAAAGGACAGCTTGTGCGGAGCAAAACCGTCTTACAGGTTGTGCTCGCCATTTTGTTCCTATTATC
>JBHHZW010000201.1:0-4877 GCA_046758305.1 Bacteroidota bacterium
AACGACACCGGGTGGAAGATGCTTTCAACCACATCGGGGGGGCTTCAAGAATTTGGAGGTGAAGCCCACCCTGGGCTCTGACGACGATTATTTCTACCGAAACAAGATGGAGTTTTCTTTTTCGCATCGACGATGGTTGATGGCTGAAGAGATCGCCAGTGGAGAAGAACTGCGAAGGGAGTTTGCGTTAGGTCTGCACGTCGCCAATCGGTACGATAAGGTGATCGATATTCACGAGTGCTGGCTTCAATCTGAGCTGAGCAATCGAATCGTCAACGCAGTTCGGGATTGGGCACTGGCTCACAGCGTTCCCGTCTATCATCCGGATCGGGAGGAGGGATACCTTCGATTTCTTGTCGTCCGTCAGGGTAGGGCCACTTCTGAGGTGATGGTAAACCTCGTCACCTACGAGGATCGGCCAGAGGTTGCACAATCCCTCTGCGATGAGCTCGGACGGAAGGTCGATCAGGTCACTACATTCGTTAACACAGTTAACAGGCGGAAAGCGCAGATCGCGTACGGAGATTTTCAGAGGGTTCACCTCGGCACAGGGTTGATCAGTGAGCGTCTCAGCGATTTCAGTTTTCGCATCTCTGCCAATTCTTTTTTTCAGACGAACACGCGTCAGGCAGAACGGCTCTGTTCGATCGTTCGAGAGTTCGGCGAGCTTCATCGGAATGATGTCGTATACGATCTCTACTCTGGAGCGGGAACTCTTTCCATCGTCATTTCCCCGGCTGTCTCGAAGATCGTCGGGATCGAAGGGCTGGCTACCGCTGTGGAAGACGCTCGCTGCAACGCGAACTTGAACGGAATCACCAATTGTGTGTTTGTCAAGGGTGATGTGAAGGAAACCTTCGTGGAAGATAGGTCACTGAGAGAAGAACAGGGTGAGCCTTCTGTTCTCATCCTTGATCCACCGCGGAGCGGGATGCATCCGAAACTCGCGCAGGACCTTGCGCGGACGGGACCCAGACGCATCGTCTACGTCGGCTGCAACCCCGCAACTCAGGCGCGAGACCTCAAGGTGCTCTGTGAAAGTGGATATTCGATCGATATCCTCCAGCCAGTGGACATGTTCCCGCACACTGATCACATCGAGAACATCGCTCGTCTTACCAAGTCAAGCTGATTCCTTGATGCCGTAGTAGAGCGTGCAGGTGCCCAAGGTGAGGGGTCGATACCACACATCCCGGAAGCCAGCGGTACGCATAAGGGCAGCAAGTGAATCGTGTGCAGGAAAGGTGGAGACGGAGTCGGGGAGGTATTGATAAGCGTAAGGGCTTCCTGAGATGAGTCTTCCGAGAATCGGTACGATATGTTCGAAGTAGACCGTGAAGAATTTCCTGAAAAGTCTATTCCGCGGTTGTGTCAACTCCAATGCGACGAAGGGTGCCCCTGGTTTCAGTACGCGATGGATCTCATTCAACCCTCTCTGGACATCCGAGAAATTTCGAACACCAAATGCTATCATTGCACCGTGAAATGAACGGTCCTTCATCGGTAACGCCTCCGCAGCACCGCATACCAGCTCCAGACAATTCAATGCTCGGCGTTTGATCGATTTCTTGAAGCAACGCTTCAGCATTCGTTCTGCCGGGTCAATTCCCACCACGGTCTTTGGGTTCAATTTGATCGCAGCGAACGCGAGATCCCCAGTTCCGATCGCGATGTCGAGAATTGTGGCACCGGGCTGCAGTTTGAGTTCTCCGACGGCACGCCTCCGCCAGTAGAAGTCCGAACCGAAGCTCAGGAGATGGTTCAGGAGGTCGTAGCGAGGTGCGATTTCATTAAACATCCTTTGCACGTCGACAGACCGAGATGAACGTTCGCGATGGACCGGGGAAGTCATCGATTCGACCAAGAAAGGCCTAAAATATACCAAATTATTGCAGATCAGTCAACAAAGAGCCCCTAAAAGTCCTTGCTGTTGATCGAGAAAGTTCGTATATTTTCAAAATATTTTGCGGATCGGGCGCTCTACGAGTAAGGGCATTGCATGAGGAAACCCATCTCACTGATCGCTTGCTATTCCTGCCTCCTCGGTCTTGCCGCGTTCTCCGGATTCGCCGGAACTTCTGCAAAAGAGATTCGAGCGGTAAGGATCAGCCGCCCACCACACATCGACGGTCTTCTCAACGATCGAGAATGGGAAGTTGCGGTTCCCGTCTCCGACTTCACCCAATACGACCCCGAGGAGGGATCTCCGCCCACAGAGATCACTGAAGTTCGTGTGCTCTATGACGAGGGTGCCGTCTATTTTGGCTTTCATCTCTACGACTCTGAACCCGACCGTATCGTCGCACAACTGACCCGACGGGACCGCAGCGTCGAATCTGACCGAATCATCATCCAAATTGATTCTTACCACGACCATCAGACAGCCTTCGTCTTCGTGTTGTATGCTTCCGGTGTCCAGCGTGACGGGCTCTTGCTTCAGGATGGGGTCCGATTTGACGAACAATGGGATGCGGTCTGGGAATCAGCAGTACAGATTACGGAGATCGGCTGGATTGCAGAAATCAGGATTCCGTTCAGCGCAGTGCGGTTTCCTAAACAACCGTCTCAGGAATGGGGAATCAACTTCAGGAGGTATATCAGCAGGAAGCGGGAGACGGACGAGTGGGTGATGGTACCCCGGCGGGAAGCCGCCTACGCGGGTTACATCTCAAAGTCTGGCCACATCGTTGGCATCGAGAACATCGATTTCCTCAAGAACGTACACTTTCTCCCCTACGTTGTCTCAAAAAGTGAAGACCTGAACATCCCTCCTGGAACGGGCGAGCAGGAGTTTGGCGGAAACCTCGGTGTTGAATTCAATGGAGATCTTGGAAGAAATTTCACGGTCAATCTATCTGTGAACCCTGATTTCGGACAGGTGGAGGTGGATGAGGCCGTCTTAAACCTCACAGCCTTTGAGACCTTCTATCCTGAAAAGCGTCCGTTCTTCCTCGAGGGACTGCAGTTCTTCGAATTTGGAAGTGCGTTCGACGCACATCGACATCAGCTATTTTATTCGCGGCGGATTGGACGTCGGCCCTCTGGGTTATTTTTTCTCTCACCGGGGGCACAACTGATCGAGGCACCGCCGATGTTCTCGACGATCTTGGGTGCCGCTAAGCTCACAGGACGTACACAAGCGGGATGGTCCGTGGGAGCACTCAGTGCTCTGACGGATGAGGAACATGCTGCAGTGGTGGATTCTTCCGGACGGAGGTCCAAACAGGTTGTTGAGCCGTTGGGAAGCTACAGCATCATGCGACTCAAGAAAGACTTCTGGCAAAACTCATTTTTCGGACTGATGGCTACGGGTCTCTCACGAGAGCATCACCTCCCCGTCTTCTCGGGCGGTGTCGACTGGAATCTCCGGTTTGCGGAGAATAGCTACGCCATCGATGGCTACGTCGCGGGCGTTCGCTCGACAGGTGAACTAGGTGTGCGGGGGGACGGATCCTCAGGCCGTCTTTTGGCTGGCAAGATTGCTGGAGAGCACTGGTTGTATCAAGCAACCTACAGCTATGTGACGCGGCGGTACAACATCAACGATGTTGGATTTATCCGTCGCGCGAGTGAACACGGCGGGTACGTGCAAGCGCTCTACAAGGAGGACAAATCATCTTGGCCGTTTCTTCGCTACCTCTTCCGCGCGGCGGTGGAGGAATTCTGGAACATGGACGGTGACAGAATAATTCAAGCCGCTGAGATCAATCCGTACTTCGAATTTAGGAACTTCTGGAGTCTGAATCTGTCATACCAGTTTGACTGGAGCGTCTTCGACGACTTCGAGACACGCGGCAACGGTCTGTACAGGCGGCAGGCCTTCCATTCCGTTCGCGCCATACTGCACACTGACTTTCGGAAACCAGCTGCATTCGTCCTTTCTGTGCGCGGTGTTTACGGTGCGAAAGATCTTCGTCGCCGAGAGTTTAGTCTGAGCGGAAAGATTCGTGCGACTTCTTGGGTGGAATTGGAGCCCCGTGCATCGTTCGGCTTCGGCAGGGATGACGAAGCGTGGGTTATCCCGTCCGGTGGAGGGGCGAACAACTTCGTTGATCCGCAGGTATCGCCGTTACCGATCAGTATTTTCGCTGACCGCGACACAGACGAATATGATCTCTCACTGCGGGGAACCGTCACGTTCACCAAGGACTTCAGCCTTCAAATGTTTCTTCAAGTTTTCCTCGCGCGCGGTCATTACAATGACGATAACTATCTTCGGCTGGTCGATCCAAGGACGTTTGCAGCATATGATTATAAGGCTTCCTCGTATTACGGCAATCCGGACTTCAACACAAAGACCGTCAACGCAAACATCGTTCTCCGTTGGGAATACCTTCCCGGGAGCACGCTGTTCGTCGTGTGGACTCATCAGCGCTTTGGTGACGACGGCGATTTTTATACGAGCTTTGGTAAGGATTTGTACCGCGCGTTCAAGCAACCGATGGATAATCTGTTCCTCCTCAAAGTAAGCTACTGGTGGAGCCTGTAGAACCCCCGCCATCGACCATTCGCGTTCCGACCTCGAAGTGACTTGCACCATAAACGATTATTCCACACTGTGAAACATTCGAAACTCTCGAGCCATCGTTCCGTAAGACTCGAGCTAGATTCTGCATATCTCCCTCCTTCATCTGTGCGTGAATCGGCGAGAATCCCCTTGGATAATACTTAGGGGGATTCTGTTTTTCGCGAATCAGAGGAGTAGCTTGACAAGGGGTGGGGCAATCGCTATATTCGGTTCATTCCTGCGCTTATCATCCTGCTTATTGCTAACCCACGCTGAACGGAGGTCGTCGTGAACCCGAGGTTAGATCTTCTCGTTTGTGCTCTGCTGTTCGTCTCGCTGGCACTAGCGCGTTCTGAGGACCAGATCGTAA
>JBHHZW010000202.1:0-4866 GCA_046758305.1 Bacteroidota bacterium
CTTGCGGCATGATGGCCATCTGGGTATCATGAGCGGCTCGAAGTTCGGTTTTCATACGAACCATTTTCACTCTTTGCCGATAGCCAACAACAGCCTGCCGTCAAATCCCTGCAAATGTTATACTGTCATAATCCCTAAACAGCTATTGAAACATGTCTGGGCTGATCTCCAGCGCCACCTCTGAAATCTTGTCCGCCGGCACTCCAGCGCGCCTCGCATGTTCCCGGATGGCTTCAGGATTTGGTGCATCATATTCGCAATAGATTTTGCCTTCCGCCTCGGAAACGTAACTTTTGATCCAGACGACGCCAGGCATGCTGGCGAGGACTTCATTGGATTTGCGGCCAGCCGCATCCAACTGCTCCTTGGTCAAGGAGCCAACCGTTCGTTCAATGATGTATCTGGGCATTACTTCCTCCTTAACTTAATTGATTTTTGAAATTGCTTGCAAGTATCTTTCAGTTTTTTATCTCCATGTTCCTCGGCAATACTAGATGCCTGACTCAGGTGATCACGGGCTTTATCCTTTGCCCCTTGCGAGGCATGTATCCGCGCAATATGATAGTGCATCCACCCCTCGCCCTTGTGATCATCGATCTGTTGCCGTATCTTAAGGGACATCTCATAGCAGCGCAGTGCTTGTTCGGGTTTGTCCATATCCTCGTGGACTTCCGCCATCGCAGCCAACGCGTGCCCTTGCAGCACCATCTCTTTCGTTTCGCAATGAAGTTCGAAAGCTTCCTCCAGACGTTTCAGCGCTTCATCATGACGTTTCAGCTTTCTTAAGGTAACTCCCATGCTGTTCAGCATCAATCCCGAATGAACCGCATCACCCAGGTCACGAAAAATCTCAAAAGCTCGTTCATAATAAGACAACGCCTCGCCGAATTTACCCCGCTGCCACTGCAGAATCCCCATTGCATTCAAAAGCTCGCCTTGCTTGGTTTGCTCTCCCAGGCGTTCAGCGATCTTGAGCGCCTCCAGATAATACTGTCCCGCCTGAGAAAAGTCGTTGGCCTGCTGACGAGTAGTGCGAGCCATCCCCTCGAGCGCTTCCAGTTCTCCCGGGCCGTCGTTGGCTTTCCGGCACAGTCCTCTTACTTTTTCCCAGGCCGTCACCGACTGTGCGACCTTTCCCTCGTGTTCATAAACTGTTGCTATCTTACTCCAAAGCAGACATTCTGTTTGAAAATCTTCCAATTTTGCAAAGAGCGCGGTGCCTTCCTGCAAATACGGAAGAGCTTCGGAATGTTTGTCCAGGGCGATGAGTGTTTCTCCTACCAACCGAAGCGACTGCGCCAATCCATCGGCATAGTTGCACTTTCTGCTCAAATCCAATGCTTCTTTGTGAAATTCGAGGCTTTCTTCATGCTTTCCTTGCTGCCAAAAGATGTTGCCGATAGAGTTTAGGTGAAATGTCTGGTGGATCAAAAGCCGGTGTTCTCTACTGATGTCAAGGGCTCGCTCTATGATTAATAGCGTCCTATCATTATCCCCAAGGTCGCGATGAATGTTACCGGCAATATGCAGGGCTGCACACTGCTTAACCGGATCCGAAATCTCATCGTATATCTCAAGGGCTTCTTCCATGCATTTCAGGGCGCCTTTGTGATCGCCGGAATGCCGAAGAACGTTCCCAAGGTTGTTCAAATCTCCAGCGATAGCAATCTTTTCACCGAGCTGCCGGGCGATTGAAAGGGCGGCCTTGCCATTCTCCACCGCCGCTGGATTTGCACCGCGATGCCAATCCAGAAAGCCCAGACTTCGGAGTGTGTTCCGCTCCCCCGCTGCGTCGCAGAGTTCCTGACTGATGCGAAGCGAGTCGCGCAGCGCGGGTTCCGCTGAGTCAAATCTACCGAGGAGGGTAAAAAGTTCTCCCTGTCTACGGTACACATCCGCCAACCTGGCCCGGTCTTTTGTAATCTCAAGAAGGGAGAGAAGCTCGTCAATGAGCCGTTGCTGGCGTTCGCGTTCTCCCAAAGTTTCACAGAGCCGCTCCTGCTGCAGCAGAATATCGGTCAGGGTTTCCCGCCGCTCGTTATCTTCAGGTAGCTTCAAAAGCCACTCATGGACTCTTTCGAGCAGTTTTAGCGCTCCCTCAAACTGGCTTAATCCTATTGCTTTCTTAGCAGCCTGCTGGCCATATTGGACTGCTTTCTGCCAGATTTCTGCATGACCAAAATGGTGCGCCAACTGCTCCACATGCTCCTCGATGCGCTCCGGATAGAGTTCTTCGATGGCGTCACCAACTAAGCCATGCATGGGTTTGCGTTGATGCTTTAGAAGGCAGTCATAAGCTACTTCCTGGGTGAGGATATGCTTGAATTTGTAGATTGCTTCCGGCGCCACACTGATCTGTTGAATCAACCCCAGGGCCTTGAGTGTGTCCAATGATTTGCGGAGCTGGGTCTCGTCGGTAAATGAGCGCTGCAGGATTTTCCGCGGAAACTCGCTACCGATGACTGCACCGAAAAGCAAAACTTCCTTCGCATCCGCATGCAACCGGTCCAGGCGTGTTTGGATGACGGCCTGAACCGTGTCCGGCAGACGAAGTTTTCTCAAGGATTTGGTCAAGACTGCCTTTCGTTTTTCAACTTTCAACGTGCCCTGTTCCAGAAGAGTGTGGCAAACTTCTTCCAGGAAGAACGGATTGCCACCTGTTCGTTCATAAACAAGCTTCCCCAGGTCTTCCGGCAGACTCTTCACGCCTAGCGCAGACTTAATGATAGCCAAAGATGACGACGCTTCCAATGGTCCCAAATGGATCGATGTGTGATGGGGCAGGTTCCTCCAATTTTGGGAGTATTCCGGGCGATAAGTCACCACTACGAGTAAAGGATACGCCGGCGCCATCTCCACGAGCTGTGCTAAGACTTCTTCGGTTGCCTCGTCGGCCCACTGCCAGTCCTCCAGGAGCATGACAACCGGACCGCTCTTTGTGCTCAAAGTGAAGATGGCGGAGAGCGCTTCCAGCATAGCAACTCGGAAGTCCTCACCCTGCAGGTGATCGGGAAATGGATACGCCTCATTTTTAATCGACAGTAGATTGAGATAGAGAGGAATGAAATCCTCAAGATTTGGGTCAATGTCTTGAATCTTTGCTACCACCGCTTCCGGCAGGCTCGCTCGCTCTTCGTTTTCGCTGAGTTGCAGAATATCCCTCAAGGTCTCGGTGAAAGGCCGATAAGGCGTGCTGCCGCTGTACGATTGACATCGGCCCTGTAGGAGTCTGACAGAGTCTAAGTCTAACTCCTGGCGGAATTCGTACAGCAGACGGCTCTTTCCCACTCCTGCCTCACCAACCACGGTTACAAGCTGACCTTCGCCGCGCAGAACATCTTCGAGACAGCCTCGCAGGATTTTCAACTCTCTTTCCCGACCGGCATAAGTGGTGAGCCCCACTTTTTCGGCTGCCTCAAGACGGGTTTGGAGTCCGGACTCTCCTAAGACGCAATAAGGTGTGATTTGTTGGGTCTTGCCCTTTAAGAAAATCGGCTCTTGAGCTTCCGTCTCAAAGAACGGCGCAGTGAGGCGCTGGCCCTCCGGACTGACCAGAACCTTGTCGGCCTCTGCCATGTCCGCAAGGCGGGTTGCAATCTGAACTGTATTTCCTGTTATCTCAAATTGTCGATCACTTTTGTCCGACAACTGTGCTACAACCAGCCCTGTGCTGATTCCTGTGCTCAGTCGGATGGGCTGACCGGTACGACCTTCAACCTCCATGCTCATTTCCCGCACCCGAGCATGCAGCGCCAAAGCCATGCGTACAGCACGGATAAAGTCATCTTCATGAATTGCGGAAATACCGAAAAGCACAACCAATTCATCATCAGCAAACTGGTTAACCTCGCCGCCGTGACTGTTCACAATTTCCGTGGCGGCGTCCCTGATTTCCTTCATCACTTGCTCGACATCCTCAGGAGCAAGTTGTTCGACCATATCTATGTATCCTACCAGATTCGATAGCACGATAGTCGCTTGTCGCCTTTCAGCTCTGCGGAACGGACTCGACGGTGTTTCGTGAGGTGTGCTTGTCGGGGTGGGCTTGGGCTTGGCCGAAGTTGAATCGGAATCTCGAACCTTCTTTAAGTCCCGGATCATGCTCTCAATTGAGTCGTATCGGTTCTCCTGATCCTTGGTCAGCGCCTTACTGATAACCTCGTCCAGCTCGACCGGTACGTCTTCACGGAGATCTCTAACCGAATCAGGTTCTTCATTCAAAATGGAATAAACAATCGCCTGCTCATAATCGCCCTTGAAGGGCAGTTGACCCGTAAGCATTTCGTACAGAACCACAGCCAGTGCCCAGATGTCCGTTCGGTGACCCACGGCCACACCCTGTGCTTGCTCGGGGGACATGTATGCGACTGTCCCCATTGTCATGCCGGATTTGGTAAGCTGAGTTAACCCGGCTAACTTGGCCAGTCCGAAATCCACGATTTTAACCGTGTTGTCGCTGGTAAACATGATATTAGCAGGTTTGATGTCTCGGTGCACAATCTCTTTGTCATGGGCCATTCGCAGACCTTCAGCGATCTGGATGGTGAAGTCAATAGCGTCGTTCAGCGGTAGGGGATGACCTTCGGAAACACCCCCCTTTAATTCCCCCCTCGAGGGGGGACTAAGGGGGGTGTGAATTTTTTCCTTTAGCGATTTCCCCTCGTAGCAGCCCATCGCTATAAACATCTGCCCATCTTCGGTTTCATCGATTTCGTAGATTGTGCAAATGTTGGGATGGTCCAGCGCTGAGGCCGCTTTGGCCTCGTGGATGAACCGCTTCTTTTCCTCCTCTGCTTGGCCGAGGTGGGACGGCAGAAACTTGAGGGCGACAAAACGGTCGAGTTTGGTGTCCCGGGCTTTGTAGAC
>JBHHZW010000203.1:0-4863 GCA_046758305.1 Bacteroidota bacterium
TTGTCATCGGAGAACTGTTTTCTCTTGACATTTTTTCCTATAGACGAAGGGACCCCTTTGGGGCCTTCGGGAAAATCATCAATCAAAAGAGATAATACTACATAGGTGAACGGATGGGCAGGAGGGAACGTGTGAGAGAAAAAAAGGGGAAGCGAGGGAGGGGAGAGCAGACTCTCCTCGAGAAAGTAAGGGATTTCTTCAAGGAGCTCGGAATCGTGCTAGGGGCGTTTCTCTTCCTGAACAGTTTTGTCATTGCCTCCTTTGCAGTGCCGACGGGCTCCATGGAAGATGAGATCATGACAGGGGATTTCCTGTTCGTGAACAAGTTTATCTATGGTGGGAGTACGCCGCGGAATATCCCGTTCACAAACGTGCGACTTCCCTTTTTTACGGTTCCCGGTTTTGACGAAGTCGAACGAGGTGACGTCATCGTGTTTGTGTTTCCTGGTCAGCGCGATGAAGCCCGACCTGAGGAATTCACCTTCTACCTGAAGCGATGTATCGCGAAGGGAGGCGACACGCTTCAGATCATCGACCGCGTGGTGTATGTGAACGGAGAGCAGATCCCGTTCCCACGCAACGTGAAGTTCAATATCGCAGGGATCAAACGCGCCGGCGAGCCGGATCCTCGCATTTTCCCTCCGGGATCAGATTTTAACGAGGACAATTACGGCCCCATCGTCATTCCGAAAAATGGGGACACGGTGAACGTCGCCCGTGACAATTTCAGTCAGTGGCGAGTCTTCATCGAGAGGGAGGGACATCGTGTTGCCCTCGGTCGGGGCGGAAAAGTGATGATCGACGGTAGAGAGACCGATACCTATGTTGTCGAGCGTGATTACGTGTTCGGTATGGGTGACAATCGGGACAACAGTTTGGACAGCAGGTTCTGGGGGTTCATTCCGGAGGAAGACATCGTAGGTTCTCCATTGATCGTCTATTGGTCGTGGGATCCCAACGTGCCCCTCTGGGACCTCCCTCGCAAACTCTCTTCGATTCTGTTCACGCGAATCGGTAGACTGGTAGAATGACAGACCATCCAATCAACGAACAGATTCCACAGCAGGAAGGAACTGCTGTTGACCCACAAGGATTGGGCGGACCGATGGAGGAAGCCACGCCGAAGAGCAGAGTTCGTGAATACGCCGAGACCATCCTCATTACGATCCTCGTTGCATTTTTCCTCAAGACTTTTGTTGTAGAAGCCTTTCGAATCCCGACCGGTTCCATGGAGGAGACGCTGCTCGTCGGTGATTTCATTCTGGTGAATAAGTTTCTCTATGGCGCGAGGACTCCGAAATTTATCCCGTTCACGGATATTTCGATTCCCCACGCCAAACTCCCTGCTATCCAGAATCCCGCGAGGGGGAATGTCATCGTTTTTGAGTTCCCGGGTGAGCGGTACGAAATCCATCCGGGCACGGTCGTGAACTACGTCAAGCGCTGTGTTGCCATCCCAGGAGATACGATTGAAATCATCAACAAAGTCGTCTACGTGAACGGGAGGCGATTGCCGGACCCCGACGGAGTGCGGTTTGAAACTCCGGTGATTCGTCCAAAGGAGAGACCCAATAATCGAATCTTTCCGCCGTATTCGGGCTTTAACGAGGACAACTACGGGCCGGCCGTGGTGCCCAAGAAAGGGTCCGTCCTCTCGCTTTTGCGAGAGAATCTCCAACAGTGGGAAACGTTTATTGAACGGGAAGGTCATGCGGTCCAGTACGGGCTCGATGGGAAGATCCTGATTGATGAAATGGAGTCCGATTCCTACACGGTGGAGCGAGATTACTATTTCGTGATGGGTGACAATCGAGACAACAGTCTGGACAGCCGGTATTGGGGTTTCCTTCCGGAGGAAAACATCGTGGGACAGGCGACCTTCGTGTATTGGTCGTGGGATCAGGAAATTTCGTTCATCAGTCTGTTCGATAAAATCGGATCGGTTCGCTGGGAGAGAATAGGGAATCTCATACGGTAATGGAGTTCAAACGATGCAAGCTTCATTGATGAGAAAGGTACTACACGAAAATCCCACGCAAACCACGCTTGAATCTGCGCAACGGATCGATCTACGGTCCTGTAGGGAGTCGCCGGCCGTTTCGAAAATCGTGACCGTGGATGAGAGACCGGCGGGGCTCTACGTGCACATTCCGTTCTGCGAGCGGAAGTGTATCTACTGCGACTTCTACTCTCTTGAGGATCTTCGCCGGATGGACCTATTTCTCGATTCCTTGATGAAAGAAATATCGCTTGCTGCATCGCTCGGATCTGCCGGTGCGCAGTTCGATACGATTTTCTTCGGAGGAGGGACGCCTTCACTTCTTTCTCCTCGACAGCTTGGATCGATGATCGACGCTTTGATGAAAACGTTTTCCGTCCTCTCCACAGCGGAGATCACAGTCGAGACGAACCCCGGAACCGTGGATAGAGAGAAACTTCGCGCGTACCGGTCGTTGGGTGTCGACCGTCTCAGCATCGGCGTCCAATCGTTTCACGAAGACGAACTTAAATTTCTGGGTCGGATTCATGATGCGAAGGTTGCGAAAACGTGCGTTCGAACCGCCCAGGAAGCCGGGTTCGAAAACGTCAGTCTCGACCTTATCTGTTCACTCCCCGGCCAGACCCGCGAGCGATGGGAGTCGAACTTACGTCAAGCGGTTGCGCTCCAAACGAAGCACATTTCTACCTACAGCCTGATTGTGGAGCCGCGAACTCCTCTGTTCCGGATGGTACGGTCCGGTCAGGTGACTCCGCTGCCGCCAGAGCAGGATGCAGAGCTCTATGAGCTCACGGCCGATTTCCTCGCAGCGCACGGGTTTGAGCAATACGAAGTTTCGAACCACGCCAAACCCGGATACCAGTCACGTCACAACAGTAAGTACTGGCACCATGAGTTCTATCTGGGATTCGGTCCGTCTGCGCATTCGTTCTGGGCTGAGGATTCGAAGCGGAACATGGTGCGCTGGTGGAACGTCCGTTCCCTCAAACAGTATACCGAACAACTTGCGAAGAACCAGCGGCCCATCGAAGGAGATGAAACGCTCGACGAGGAGACTCTTCTCCGTGAAGAAATTCTGCTTGGATTGCGCAGCGACGGAATCGACATCCGGTCGTTGTGGAGACGGTATCATCACGATCTCCTGTCGGTACGCGGTGAACAAGTACGAGAATTCATACGGGAACAACTGATGCGATTTGACCGTGAAAAGCTCATGTTGACGAAAAAGGGATTTCTCGTCTGCGATGCGATCTGCGAAGCGCTTGTTGTCTGATACACCGACTGAAAGGAAAACGGCTATTCATGGTGATCTTCCTCACCCATTATTTCCTTGAAAATGTGCTGATTATTGATTAGCTAAAGATTTGAAGGCACTTTTTTCTGAAAAGTAGAGGCTGGATGCAAAACAAAACATTAAATCGCATCGTTGCAGCTATAGTCTTCTTGACGTCGTCGGTTGTATATTTTCTAACAATGGCTCCTACGGTGGTGTTCTGGGACGTCGGTGAGTTTATCGCTGCTGCCTGGATGCTGCAAGTCCCGCATCCACCAGGATCTCCACTATTCTTACTCGTCGCTCGCGTGGTACTGATGATCCCTTTTTTCGCTGATGTTGCCGTTCGAGCTCACAGCATTTCCGCAATCACGAGTGCTTTGACGGTCACACTGTTGTACCTTGTGATTGTGAAGGTGATGATGCACTTTCGTAAACGGCCGGAGTCGATCTGGGATAAAGTGAGCGTGTACGGTGCGAGTGCAATCGGTGCGCTCTCGCTTGCGTTTGGTGCGACATTCTGGAATAACGCGATCGAAGCCGAGGCCTATGGTTTGAGCATGCTGTTCGTGGCATTGATTGTCTGGCTCGTGATGCAGTGGTATGAACGTGCTGATCAGCCGGGCAACGAGAAATACATCTTGCTCATCGCCTATCTCATCGGACTCTCAATCGGCGTTCACCTTCTTGCCCTCTTAACGATCTTTACTGTTTTGATGATCATCTACTTTCGCAACTACGAGATCGATCGGGCTACATTCCTGAAATTCGGAATCGTTGCAGTGCTCGTGTTTTTTGTGGTTTATCCCGGGATCGTGAAGTGGTTTGCGTCGCTCATGGACGGCGATCTGACGCTCGGGACCACGAGAATCGAGGATAGCAATTTCCTGCGCGGGCTCCCGTTGCTTGCAATCGGGGCTGCTCTGTATGGAATCTATTATTCGATCAAGAAGAAGATTCGTCTTCTGAACATCACGATGCTGTCGTTCATCTTGATCATCATCGGCTACTCAACGTACACAATGGTGATCATCCGTTCGAATGCTGAGCCACCGATGAATGAAAACGAGCCGAGGAACATGTCAAAATTAGTTAGATATCTCAACCGCGCGCAGTACGGCAATGCCCCCGTTTTCCCGCGCCGCTACGACCGAGATCCAGAAAAAGTGGCAGCGATGAGTCGATACTCCAGTGACTTAGACTTCATGTGGCGCTATCAGATCAACCACATGTACGTCCGGTATCTGCTCAGGAATTATGTGGGGGCTGCGGGGGATACGCAGGACTCGGGCGTAAGCTGGCGGGATACAGGGGCAATCCCATTCCTGCTGGGCTTGGTTGGGGCGTACTATCACTTCCGCCGGGACTGGAAAATGGCTCTGCCATTTGGTGTGATGTTCATCGTCATGGGCATCGTACTTGCACTCTATCAAAACCAGCAGGAACCTCAGCCGCGGGAGCGCGACTATTTCTACGTTGGGTCATTTTTTGTCTTCTCACTCTGGATTGCGCTCGGGATCTACGGCATCCTCGAATCCATTCAGTCGCTCGCGCAGCGAAAAGAAATCACCACGATCGCGGTCGGTGCATT
>JBHHZW010000204.1:0-4846 GCA_046758305.1 Bacteroidota bacterium
CCTTCACGCGAACGAGAATTCTCGGATTCGACCCGTCGTATCGAACCTCCAGGATCACGGATTCGAAAAGGTTCGTACTGTTGATGTTCACGATGCCTTCGGTAGCACGGGCGGTCGTAAACACATCACCCACTGAAAGCGGAAATTCACGAAGGACGACGTAGTCTTTCGTCCTCCCGGTCCCGTGAACGTCGATGCCGGCAATGATGCCCTCGCTCATGCGGAGGGTCGCGGCACCGGTCGACCAGTCAAAACTCACCGAGTCGATCTTTGCCAGCGAGTAGCCTTGCCGTCGATAGAGTGTCAGTATATTCTCAAGAACTTGCTTCCCTTCATGAAAGTTGATCACCTTGCCCAGCGTGGGTTCGGCCGCGACCATTAACGCAGAGTCTGACAAAAACCTGTTCCCCTCAAACACGACGCTCCGGAGAACCGGGTATGAGACTGCATGGTAGGTGATAAACGCACGATCAGACCCTACGTTCACCTCCGCATACACATCCTGATAATCGCCCACATCGTACACGCTTGCGAGATGGCGCTGCACCTCGCTTCTTGTGAGCACGCCATCCATCGCTTCGGAGAGAATCGATTGGCGAATCTCGTCCGGGATCGGATCTCCCAAAAACTGAACTTCGACGTCACCGATGAAGACTGTCGTATCCGCCGAGTCATCGGCACCGGTGGATGCGATGATCTCCAAGATCTTCGATGTGACCTCTCGCGCCGCCGCTTCGCCCTGCGTGATGAGTGAGTCGAGTCCAGTAAAATCGGAGGAAAGGTGGCCTGCCGCCTCCGGAGCGATTACGATATCCGCCTGTTTCAACTGCATCTCGTTCGACAGCTGCATCATGATAGTCATGATCTGGTCCGCCGTTTGCCACGGCACCCGGAGGTCTTCCCCCGAGCGCAGGCCGCTTGTCGTATTGACAGCAATCACGATGTCGCATCCCATGGTTCTCGCAACGTCAGCGGGCAGGTTCGACACCAGTCCGCCGTCCAGCAGCTGCATCGAGCCCTTCTCTACCGGATTGAATAGAAGGGGGACCGTCATCGAAGCTCGCATAGCCTCCGCTAACGATCCGTCCTCGAGCACCACCCGCTGACCAGAGATGAGATCTGTCGTCACGATACGGAGAGGGATCTTGAGCTCATCGAAACTCGGATTGGGGTGATAAATTCCTCCGAGCGACAAAGCAGAGAGAAAATTGGTCAGTCGCTGTCCGCTCGACACGGCTGACGGTATGACTGGCGCAAGTCCTTCGAGCCGGATGACAAGCAAACTGCGATCCGCTGTGATCTTTTGGTCGACAAATAATTCCCTTCGCTTCGCTTCATCTGTGAGCGCGAGGATATCGTTCCAATCCGTGTGAACCGCGATGCTTTCCAGTTCGGTCGTTGTGTAGCCAGAAGCGTACAGCCCGCCGACGATCGCCCCCATACTCGTCCCGACGATCAGGTCAATCGGGACTCGATGCTGCTCCAACACACGAAGTACGCCGATCTGAGCCACGCCCCGAGCGCCTCCACCAGAGAGCACCAACCCTACTTTGGGACGTTGAAGCGATCGATAGGGAAGGAAGGTCTTAGCACCCTGTTCATATTCTCCGAGCGCAGGCCTTATGGTCAACTGAGCATGGAGAGAAGACCAACCAAGACAGAAAAGGAAAAAACACCCCACGCGAAGGTGAAACCGCACTTGACGCATCCAAACACCAAATCTCTCAGGCAAATAATCTGGCGATGAAAGTAGCCAATTCGGAGCTGAAAATCAAGGTGCGTTGGCGCGATGGTCCGGGTGATTCACTTGATTTTAACTCTTGTTTGCCCTTTATTATGATGGAGATGAGTGATGCGCATTACGGATTTGTCGACTAGTTCGATTTTGAACGAATGACGTTTTTGAACCCGCTGGTCCTGCTTGGTCTCCTTGCTGCTTCGATTCCCATCATCCTCCATCTGTTGAACCTCCGCAAGCTTCGAACGATCGAGTTCAGCACGATCACCTTTCTGAAGGAACTCCAGAAGAGCAAGATGCGTCGCATCAAAATCCGTCAGTGGCTTCTTCTGGCGCTGCGAACACTCCTCATCATCCTCGTAGTGCTCGCGTTCGCGAGACCGGCAATCAAAGGAACGATCCCTGGAGCAATCGGGACGCATGCGCACACGACCGTTGTGCTTCTCCTCGATGACTCGTTCAGTCTTTCTGTCTCGGACGAACACGGTCAGCGGTGGAAACGTGCAAAGGAATTCGCGCTCCATCTCGTCGACATTCTCCAAGAAGGTGATGAGGCGTTCTTGGTAAAGTGGTCTGAAGCGCTGCAGGAACCACAAGATTCCCCAACACACAATTTCAGTGCACTCCGCGTGCGGATCGAGAACTCGGAGTACTCCTTCAAGCGGACGAGTATCGACGAGGCCTTTGGGGTTGCGAGCAAACTTCTCTCCACGACCACGAATGTCAACAGAGAGGTGTACGTCATATCCGATTTCCAACAGACAGCCTTTGAGTCTGAGTCAGAACGAAAGGAACCAGAGACCCTGTTCGAGCAAAACGTGAGGTTCTTTCTCCTCCCCGTCGGAGATCGCTTGCTGCAAAACCAGGGAATAACCTCTGTCGAAGTAGTTTCGACGATATTTGAAAAAGAACGACCCGTTCAGCTCCGGACAACTGTCAAGAATTACAGCTCTACAGCACTCACGAATTCTCTTGTCAGTGCATATTTCGATGGGAATCGCGTCATGCAAAAAGGTGTTGACCTTCAGGTAGGTCAACAGGCTGCAGTCGACTTGGCTGTGGTCCCGCGCCGGACAGGTATCCTTCATGGGACGATCCGGCTGGAAGATGACGTTCTGGAAATGGACAACATACGGTTCTTCACCGTTACGGTACCCGACAGAATCGACGTTCTCGTCATTCAGACTTCACCCGGTGACAGCCGGTTTATCCGGGCAGCCCTTGAAGCCGCCGACAGAGAACGGAGCTCTCTCTTCCGACTGGATCAAGTATCCCGGCGCGATCTGCGGACGACGAATATCACGGCCTACGACCTTATCGTCGCGGCAAGCGTCAACGATCTCTCGCGGAGCGATCTTACACGTATCAGGCAGTTCTTAGAATCGGGTGGAGGGCTGATTTTCTTTCCCGGTGACGATTTCGAGGTGACAAAGTACCGCGAACTCTGGAAGGATATTCTGGGTTTCCCTCCGCTGTCCGGCATCCGGGGCGATCCCTCAGACAGGTCGGCCTACCGCTCGTTCGAGACGATCGACTTCGAGCATCCGATTTTTGATGGCGTGTTTGGATCCGAAGGAGTAACGAGCCGCCGGAAGGTCGTCGACTCACCTAGGATTTACGCATCCGTGCGGTATCAGCCAGGACCCCAGATGCACCGCGTCATCACGCTCAGCGATGGTTCGCCTTTCCTTCTTACTCAGAAGATCGGTAGCGGCACAATTATCCTGATGAGTGTCCCGCCGACGCTCGAGTGGTCCGACCTGCCAGTAAAGGGAATTTTCGCTCCGCTCATCAATCGTTCAGTGCTGTTTGCAGCTGCACGGGGTGAGCATGAGGAAGGGGTTCTTGTAGGGACGCCGGCTACGATCCGCATCCCTGGTCATCAGCTGCCGGCAGAAACATCGGCACTGATCCTGCGCAGGCCGGATGGTACTGAGCACCTTCTGCGCCCGCTCCTACCCACTTTCCCAGGAGGCACTGCGAAGGTCCACGTCGATGACACCCCAGTCGCCGGAGTATACGAACTCTATGCCGGAAATCAATACCTGCGAGCGTTCTTGGTCAACGTGGACCCCTTGGAATCGGACCTTCGTTTCATCGAAGAGGAAAAGCTCAAGAAGTTCTGGAATCGCTATGGGGTCTCACCTTCGGCGGTACGGCGAGTCGACTTGAAGGAAAATCTGGAGCGGACCGTCCTTGAGTCCCGATTCGGAGTTGAGCTCTGGAAATATGTCCTCGGACTCGCATTGGCTGTCGCAGTAGCGGAAATGGTCATCGCCCGAGAGAAAAAGGAAAAATCCACTTGAAACGTCGAACGCTAACGGCGGACCAAGGAGCAACTCAGGCGATTCTCAAAGAGAACGATGAAAAAAACTAGAGAAATCTCAACGCTTAAGGAGAGAGAGCGGGCGCTTCTGGTCGGTGTGCTCGATCACCACAGTTCCCGCCTTCAGATCCAAGAATATCTCGAGGAACTCGCGCTGCTTGCCGACACGGCCGGCGCGAACGTCGTCGGACAGGTGGTGCAGGGGCGCGACCGTTTTGATTCAGCCTTCTTCATCGGCAGTGGAAAAGTGGAGCAGATTGCGGAGCAGGTCATCGACCAGAGAATTGATGTCGTGATCTTCGATGGGGATCTCTCCGCCGTGCAGGTTCGGAACCTGGAGCAGAAAATCAAGTGCAAAATCCTCGACCGGAGCGGGTTGATCCTTGACATCTTTGCCTCACACGCCAAGACGAACGAAGCAAAGACCCAGGTTCAAATGGCGCAGCTGCAATACCTCCTTCCCCGCCTCACGCGGCAGTGGACACACCTGTCGAAACAGTACGGAGGAATTGGTACGAAAGGTCCTGGTGAGCAGCAATTGGAGACTGACCGCCGAGTCATCCGAACGCGAATTAGCCATTTGAAGGATCAGTTGGAACGTATCAGTCGACAACGCCAAACGCAGCGAAGAGGAAGAGACCAATTCACCCGTGTCGCGTTGGTCGGCTACACGAATGTCGGAAAATCTACCCTGATGAACGTCCTGTCGGATGCGAACGTGTTCGTAGAATATCGGCTGTTTGCGACTCTCGATGCGACTGTTCGCCTGGTGGCGCTTTCTC
>JBHHZW010000205.1:0-4835 GCA_046758305.1 Bacteroidota bacterium
ATAACGTGACGATGGTGAGGTACTGACCTACCTCATGGATAGAGCGGTAGACTTCATATGAGGTGCCCTGAGTATAGGTCCAAGAATGTAAAACTTCAAACATGCACAACACAAAAAATGTCTGGAGTATCTTCTCCACATAGGCTGGATGAGGATAATCTCGCAAAAACTTGAACAAAAACACGAGGCTGATCACGACGAGCAAGAATGAACTTACGAAAAGACGATTCCTTTCGACGGGACTCCAAAAGAGTGTCGTGGAGTTCAGGCCCCTCAAGTACGGTTTGTATTTTTGCAGCTGTGCTGCTATCCAGCTTGTTGATTGTGTAAGATCCGGTTGATTTCTTGTGCTCGCAAAAAACTGGAGCAGTTCTTCATCTGTCGCTTCTCTGCCAAGTTTCTGGACCGCCTCCTCATGAACCTTATTCCACTGCATGTATTCCACATACTCTGTCGTTTTGTAAAGGTGGAGTGGGTCCACAAGGTAGGGATGGTAGAGTGGAATAAATATAGCGAGCACGATCCCGGTGGTCAAAAGGTATTTCTGGAAGATACGGAGCTTGGGTCCGAAATAATCCACTGCCACGTACAGAACAGAAAAAGCCAGCAAGAGCGGATAGCCAACCTTGTTCACATATTGGTGGTAGTATACCGCTGCAAATGGCGCAGTTGGAAAGAAGAGCGTACCAACAAGACTCGAAAATCGCCCGGGAATTGCATAAAGAAAGAACACGCCAAAATTAGCGAAAATGGGTTTCGTTTGCTTCTTTTCATGCACAAGAGTGAATAGGCAAATCAGCCCCAAAAGTACTTGAAGTCCGTTATTAGTCGTGGCAATCCATGACAACGGACGATGGGGAAGCATTAGACTCGCAAACGACAGCAGCAAGTACACACCCCAGCAAAGCACAATTTTCCGTTCAACTCTCACGGATCGCCACCCTTCCGCTGAAGCTCAACTACCATAAGGAAAAGAGAAAACAGACGCAAGCATTTTCTGCGATATAAAAGATTATTTTACGACGGAATTACGAGAGAATCTCTTTCGCATATTCAACCGATTCTCTATCTTTCTGCTGTCCCATGGTCCCCTTCGGAAGGCTCATCCCGGTCGAACCGTCAAATAACCCCTCCTGGGACGATGTACATACCACATGAAAGGAGTTGTAGCCATGCAACGAAGAAACTCTTCAAGAATGCCGCTGCCCTTCTGGGCGGCTCTGGTCTTCGTTTTTCTCTTAGTCCTTTCCAGCATTTTCTTCTATGAAGACTCTTTATTAACACGCGGCGCTCCAACAGACAGCACCACGATGGAGTACGCTGACATTGATGGAGTCCCGAATCCTCCACCTCCACCTCCACCTGATCCCGTTAGCGGTGGATAAGTCGTAGTTAATTAGAGCCGGGATGAGCCTCCCACGGGGAAATAGTCAAGAGAACAAGAAGGTTGCACGTTGGAGACACACGGATCCAACTATTGCTGGGTGAATAAGAATGAAGCTAACCACATCCTAGACAAATCCTATCATATCTTATCTCTACTTTTGATTTCTTTTTCGTTATTTGGTTATAGGCTCACTGAACAGGCACCCGCTTCATTTTTGCAAACGCCTTAGGCCACGGCAACTTCGAGCGCTCGCTTCACGTTCCCCTGACCTTTCACGTCAGCGAACTCCAACGGATAGCGATGCTCATTCAGGAACGCTTCGCCGAGGTCGATGGTGAACGGCCTCATGATCTGCTATTCTTCGCTCAGAAAGCAAGCCGTCTCAGCCAGCGAGCCAATGAATAGACCCCCAGGGCTGACACCATGGCGGCCGGTTTGACATTTCTTTTCCGCACGATCACACTGCGGATGTATTCCTTTTTCACGGCCGCAGCGGTCCACATCTCCCCTGGACTGCTCACAATTTACCGTCGATAGCCAACTCCCCCAGGATCACGAAGGGCATCCGCGCCGACAGAACAAGCGACCGCAAGTTTTGCGGAAGAGCCGGATAGAACGGACGAGACGACGGAGGAAACGAGAAGATGAGCGGAAAGAGGAAGTGAACGGGAACCGCAGAAGCCGACTGCCGAAAAGCCAGAGGATCTAACATCTTCGTCGATGTCAGCTCATCACTTCTTTTCTACTCTACAAAGTATCTATAGATTTGAACGACTTGAAGCTTACAGCGCTACGTAGCTGCAGGCATTTTCACAACAACGGTTGTTCCCTTCCCGCGTTCACTAAGAATGGTCAGTGTACCGCCGTGCAATTCAGCGAGACGTTTTGCTATGGTCAATCCTAGCCCAGAGCCTTGTTGCTCATAGACTTTTCGCTCAAATTGCATATATGCGCCGACATCCGCAATCTGTGCAGATGTCATCCCGCGCCCACGATCGCTAATCGACAATGAAAAGCCCTCGCTGGAGGAAGAGCTTATAACCTGAACAGCTGTGCCCGGGTTGGAAAACTTGAATGCGTTATCCAGCAACTCGTCGACGATCTTTGTCAGATATTTTTTCGAGATTAGGACGGTCGCATCGGAAAGTTCCAACATCAAATCGTCTGAACGACCAACGTGCCGCGCTTTCTGGCGTGCCACGATATTCATCAGTTTGCTGACATTTTGCGTTTCATTTTGTCGCAGCAACTGCACTTTTGGTTCGTCCGCCGCCAGAAGCTCGATTTGTGCATAGATCAAGAAATTCTCGATCAGATGGTTTAGACGGGTCGCGGATTCGTTGATGTACTCCGCCATTTCAGCTATCTGGCTCGGTTGTAGGGTCGCATTTTCCGTCCTGATCAGTTCGGCAAATCCAAGAATTCCGCTGAGTGGGGTACGAAGTTCATGCGGCAGCGACATGCTGATCCTGGCGCGAAGATCTGCAAGTTTCTTCTCTGCATGTTGAAAAAAAGCTTCTCGTTTTTCTAGCCGACTCTTGAGAGCAGCGAGAAGTTCCGGAACTGAAAAGGGTTTCGCCAGGTAGTCATCTGCACCGAGCTCCATACCGCGACGCATTCCGGGTCTGTCCGCTTTCCCTGTCATGAGGATAAATGGTATTGTGGCCATTACGGGATCCTCGCGTAGGGTGGCAAGGGTTGTGTAGCCATCCATATTATCCATCATGATATCACAAATGATGAGATCAGGCAACTGCCTTCGCGCCAACTCGAGACCAACAGATCCGTCTTCAGCGTCAAATGTTTCGTAACCCTCTTGACGTAGAGCAGAAACTATCGTCTCCCGGAATAACTCATCATCGTCAATGATAAGTATCTTTTGCATGTCTGGGTTCCCCTGTGAGGGATAATCTACCGTCTCAGGCCAAGTCCCGGCATCATTGGCTCTGAACCTTAGCTGGTGATGATTCGCTGATGTTTGTCGAAGATGTACGGCAATTCCTGTTCACTCTCGCCGAATGTCAACTACCACCCGTATAGTCTTCGACGTTTATGCCCAGCCACTGGCCCCCTGAATCGCCTTTCAACGCCGCAAGATCTCTCGGATTTTTCTTCGAAGTCGCTCAATATCGAAAGGCTTGGTGAAGTAAGCTTTGGCGCCCAACTCGTGAGCTGGTATGTACGAGTCGCTTCCCGCAAAACCTGTGATGACGATGAACGGGATTTTCTTTCCGCTGGATTTCGACTGAAGTTTGCGGTACACTTCAAGGCCGCCCATTTCACCGGGGAGATGCAGGTCCATCAAGATCAGTGCAGGTGGCTCTCGGTCCATGTGGGCAAGAGCCTCCGTCCCAGTTGCTGCGGTTTTGACTCTATACCCGCTTGTTTCGAGCAATTCTGCTGTCAAGCTGGATAATTTACGGTTGTCTTCGACGTACAGAATGTAGCCTGTTGCACCCGAACGATCAACGGGGGGCATGAGCTTGGAACTCCCTCGCAATGACACACGCACCGCTGTCGTTGCGATTCCTGTGTGAGTCGAGGAAAGGAATCTCGGCTGAGAAACGCCAGGATCTCCTTACCATCTTTATTAGGCTGCCCGGACCACGCTATTTCGACGTAAGGATCTCCTGCAAGGCCTTTAGCAATTTTTCCGCCGTGTAGGGCTTTCCCAAGAACGATTTGGCACCGGGCACTTCTTTCTCTCTCCCATTGGCTGCCAATCCGCTCATGGCAATAATCTTGACCTCGGGATTAATCTTTTGTAGAGCTCGGATCGTTGCAGAGCCGTCCAAGTACGGCATCATCATGTCGGTCAGTACTACGTCAATCTCTCCCTTCTTCTCTGCGTACAAGGCCACTCCTTCTGTACCGTCACTGGCTGACTCCACCCTGTAGCCGTACGCCTCCAGCGTCTCTTTGGTAATGTCAAGGATTGAAGCCTCATCATCGACCACGAGAACCAGTTCTCCTCTTCCCTTGGGGGGTTCAGCCTTTTCTTCTGCTTCCCGTATTTCGGCTGTCTCCGACGCCGCTAAGTAGACCTTGAATTCCGTCCCTCTCCCGACCTCGCTGTAGACATTCACAAAACCGCCATGGCTTTTCACCAACGCTGAGACGGTCGCCAGACCCAAGCCTGTTCCCCTCCCAACCGCCTTGGTCGTGAAGAACGGCTCGAAAATCCTGTTTATGATCCCAGGAGGCATGCCGATTCCGGTATCTGACACAGTGATCATCACGTAGGGACCAGCTTTCGCTTCCAGGTGCGTGCGAGCATAAGTCTCATCCAGGCGAACGTTGTCGGCTTTGATGGTCAGTTTGCCACCTTTGGGCATCGCATCCAGGGCGTTCACGCAGAGGTTCATCAACACCTGATGCAATTGCGTCGCATCTCCCACTACCGCCCAGAGGCCCTTCTGAATGGCCGTCCTGATCTCGATGGACTTGG
>JBHHZW010000206.1:0-4800 GCA_046758305.1 Bacteroidota bacterium
CATCGAGTGGTCGTCCGTCATTGGGTCGACATTACTGGTTGTCTTTTTCGGTTACGCAAACTTCGTTCTGACTGGATATTATAAAGACATCTCGGCAGATCGAGCTACCGGGTACAATACATTCCCTGTAGTTTTTGGACTCAAGGTCTCATCGGTCGTCTCCGATGTCCTTGCTCTATTGACTCTGATCGGGTGTGGGTGGGCCATCATTGGCGGTCTATCCGACGTGCATCTTTCTGTCGAAAACAGTTTCGCTCTTGTCTTTGCTGCGGCGGGTACTGCGACAGCCGTCACGGGACAGGCGAGACTACACTCTGTTCGAACTGAGGGCAACGCACACCGTGCGATTGTGCCGGTTGTTCATGCATATGTTCTGCTTCTTTCTGCAATAGCAGTAGCACAGAAACCAGCTTGGACTCTCGCTATCGTCTTTTTTTACGTCGCCTTTTTGACGGCGATGAAGCTAAGGCCGATGAAACAGCAGATTTAGCGAGAAGATCTCAGCGACGGCAGACGCCATGGTAGCTATAATCAATCCTTCGGCTGGAGGAGGAAAAGCACTTCAAAAGTGGAACAGGTCCGAATTGAGCCTGCGTGAATACCTTGGTTCCATGACCACACGGGTCGTCGAGGGAAGAGCGGACGTTATGGAATTGGTGGCCAGAATGATCAGCGAGGGCGAGACCAGATTCATCGCAGCGGGGGGTGACGGCACCGTGAATCTATTGCTCGAAAGCATCATGGAGTATGCATCTCCTGATGTTCGTCCAAATGTAAAGTTGGGTGCGGTTGGTATCGGATCGAGCAACGATTTTCAGAAACCATCAAGTCAGGGCGAAAAAATAGATGGAATTCCATGTAGGATCAATTTCGATTCGACGGTCTTACGCGACGTGGGTGTCCTTGTCTACGAAGACGATGAAGGCGACCTTCACAGACGATATTGGATCGTAAACGCCAGTGTTGGGGTGACAGCGGAAGCGAACCTATTCTTCAATAGGTACATCAGAGTCATGAATTGCTTAAAGCAGTCAGTGACGAATGCGGCTATTCTGTATGCCGCGCTTCACACGCTGGCAACTTATCGGAACCGGGAGATGACGATACACCTTGAGGATGAACAGTCGATCCAGACGTGTGTAACAAACCTCGGCGTTGTGAAGAGCCCGCACTTCTCAGGCAATTTTTGCTACGATTCTCCTTTTGAACACGATAGCGGACGCTTCTACGTCCATCTCTGCGAGAACATGCCGATGCTTACGACACTCCTTACACTGAGGGCTTTGTCGCGGAGGAAGTTTTCAGGACTTCCCTTGACGCGATCCTGGCGTTCTCGCTGGCTCACCGTGCGGTCCGACCAGCCATTTGCCGTCGAATTTGACGGTGAGGTTACAACAACGCGCTGTGCCTCTTTTTCTGTAATTCAGAAGGGTCTACAGGTATGTACATGACGAACGACGTTTCGGAAAACGCTCTGGTTGAGCGTCTTGTACGGAGCTTTCCCCGCTCTCCGCTGCAGTGCAACCGCTTCCAGGAGAGCGACGCGGAACTGATCCGCTTGCCAGGCACTGGGATAATCATAGCGCTGACAATTGACGGTATTGTTGAGGAAATCGAAGCGGGATTGTATGCTGACCCGTACTTGATCGGATGGATGATGGTCGTCGTAAACGCCAGTGACCTTGCAGCCGTGGGCGCAGAACCAGTTGGGATTCTACTCAACGAAACGCTGCCCCGAGGTGCAGCTGATGAATTCATTGCTAAGCTGCAGCAGGGAGTTCGCGATGCCTCTTCGATGTGCCATTTGCATATTCTGGGGGGCGATACAAATTTTTCCTCGTCTGTGCAGATGAGCGCGTGCGCAGTCGGCCTTGTGCCGAGCGGCTTGCCAGTGACTCGGCTCGGGTGTAAACCTGGGGACCTATTATTCGCCTCTGGTCAGCTCGGTCTCGGAAATGCCTACGCATTCTGTCAACTGGCCGCGAACGAGAACTGGAAGCAGGTTTCCTTACCCTATCAGCCGCTTGCCCGACTGTCGGAAGGGCAACTGCTGCGAAGCTTTGCATCTTGCTGTATAGACACGAGCGATGGTGCGCTTGCAGCAGTTGACCAACTGATGAGGCTCAACCATGTAGGATTCGTACTGGAATCAAGCTTGGAAGAACTACTTCATCCCGACGCATTGCGGCTTTCTCAAGCTGCAGGGATTCCTGGTTGGATGATGCTAGCTGGCCCACATGGTGAGTTTGAACTGCTTTTCACCGTTCCTGCAGAACGCGTTGAAAGCTTTCTGGCGTACTCCTCCATGCACGCATGGGAGGCGAGAAAGATTGGCAGAGTAGTAGATGAATCCGGTATCTGGTTTTTCCTGGATGGTGAACGTACTGCCGTGGATACGGGCGGGATTCGAAATCTCTTTGTTGAAGCCGACGGTAGCATTGATGGTTACATCACTGGACTTCTTTCGTTGGTGCGTACATGCAAACAAGGAAGGAACAAATCATGAAAAGGAACGAAAGATACGAGGGATGTGGAAATTTCAACCTCCGTGATGTTCTGTTGAAGGGAAGGAAACTTACCCTGGTTGATCGCGCTAACTATTTCTCCAGATTTCTTGGCGTGGAAACAGCAACGCATCATAGCCTCTATATGCGTCCGCTTGCTTCGGCGTCTGATCGTGAGGTGGAAATAATTGACCCCGTCACAGGCAAGCCAAAGAAAATGCTGATGTTCGGGTCGAACAATTATCTAGGACTGGCCAATCATCCGTGTGTACGCGAACAAGTTTTCAAAGCAATCAACAAATACGGCGTTGGGATTGGCGGTCCACCTCTACTGAACGGTTACACGAATCTGCACTGCGAGCTTGAAGAACGTCTCTCGACGTTCAAGCACGCTGAAGATACACTCATCTTCTCCACCGGATATGGAGCGAACGTTGGATTACTCACGGGACTTGTGAACGGCAGCGACGTGGTGCTGTACGATGAATATAGCCATGCGTCATTCTGCGATGGACTCGCTATGGGAGGGAAGAACTCCCTCCGCTTTCACCATAATGATTTGGATGAACTCGCTGTTCTGCTTGACGAACATCCTGCATCCTCTGCCGGTGATACGTTCGTCGGGGTGGAAGGCGTGTACTCAATGGATGGGGACTTGACGCCTCTCGACAAGATTGTTCCACTGTGCAAGAAACACGGTGCGATACTGATTGTTGATGACGCGCACGGCACAGGTGTAATGGGGAAATCAGGTCGCGGAACAGCTGAACATTTTGGCGTTGAGGAGATGGTTGATGTGACGATGGGAACGTTCAGTAAGACATTTGCTGTCGTTGGCGGGTTCGTTTCTGCCTCAAAGCCATTTATTGACTACTTGCGCTTCTTTGCTAGGTCGTACATGTTTTCTGCTTCGTTGCCCCCAGTCATTATTGCGACAGTCTTGGCTGGTCTCGATGTTATCGAGCGGGAACCTCAGCGCTTAGAACAGCTTCGCGATAATGTTCACTTTGCAGCTGAAGGGCTCCAGAAGCTTGGACTAATTGTTCATCCACAAGCAGCAATTATCGCTCTGCGCGTCCCACGAACGATGAACATACGTCAAGCCGCATACCGGTTCCATGAGGCAGGGATCTTTATGAACTCTATTGAGTACCCCGCCGTACCGATCAACCAGCAGCGATTCCGGATAAGCATCATGGCAACCCATACGAGGGAAGACATCAATCGCTTGCTTGAATGCGTAGAAGACGTGTGGTCAAGATTTAGTCGACAGGAAAAGATGGTTAGATCACAGGCGGCGTAAGATCAAGGAGCAGGGGATGGTACCAGTAGTTTGGAGAATGATTTGGAAAGAGAAAGCACGATTTCTCATAACGGTTGTGGGAATTGGGTTCACACTGCTGCTTATTCTGTTCTTGCTCGGAATCCATGAAGGAGCAAAAAACGGTGCGACCGCTTACATACTCAACAGTCCTGCTGATATTTGGATTTGCCAGAATAACTCGAACAATCTTCTTCGGAGTTCCTCCTTCCTGCATTCATCACTTGAGCGGGAAGTACAACAGGTACACGGAGTGCACAGCGTTTCAGGCATTCTTCGGCTCATCACGACTGGAAAAGTCAAAGATCGGCCAGTAACGATATTCCTCATCGGCTTTGATCCGGCATCCAATTTGGGTGCGCCTGCCTCACTCGTTCAGGGTACTGCGGCAATTCGCTCAAGTGAGATTATCCTGGACAAAGCTTTCGCATCCAAGCACAATCTTACGCTGGGTGATTCGTTGCAAATCCAGGGCAGGAACTTTCGACTGTCAGGCATTAGTGAAGGAACGAACGCGATTTTGGCTCAGTTTGCTTTCATCACGCTCGAGGATGCTCAGCGTTTACTCCGACTGCCTTCGCTGATCAGTTTTTGCCTGCTCACTACAACGTCAAATCAAGATCATAGGGCGTTGGTGGAATCTTTAAAACGGCGATTCCCTTCGCTTGCAGTTTTCAGCAAGAAGGTATTTGTAGAGAACCAGTTAGAGGAGATGGAAGCAGGTGTTCTGCCAGTTCTTTGGACGATCGCTCTCTTCGGTATATCCAGCGGCGCTGCTGTTATGACTCTGATGCTTTACAGTTCTGTCCTTGAAAAAAGGGAAGACTACGCGCTCCTGAAAGCAGTAGGAGGGACTCAGAATTTCGTAGTAGCTCTCGTTCTCAAACAGTCTCTTCTGGGGGCGACGGCAGGATATGCGTTTGGTCTGATGCTCAATTTCATCTGTGTACCGATCCTCACCCGGTTAGTTCCTGA
>JBHHZW010000207.1:0-4766 GCA_046758305.1 Bacteroidota bacterium
GTGGCATCTGTATCCCGTTATCGGCCCACAAGGAAATCCAAAGATCTAGATCTCCGGCGTTTACGGCTGCTCCATACTGGTTCACGAGATCCTTGATTGCAGCGATGTCGGTTTCTACATCTACCTTTACGCGCTGCTGCTCGCAGCTGAAAGTAAGACACAGCAGGAGAATCAAAGGAAAAATGGAGAATTGAAGCAGTGATTTTTTCATTTTTCTCTCCTTTCCAAAATAAATGTTTATACGCCTAACTATGATTACCGTACTAATCTAACCCACTTATCCGGTAATGTCAAGACTTTGGTGTAAAAGTAATTGGGTGATGATTGCAGTTCTTGTTCAAGAGACCGAAGATCCGCCTCAGGCGGATGATAGATTCGTTCAGCACTCCTGGGATTGACGAAGGTTCCTTCGATAGGTCTGGTACGTCGCCTGACTTCGCGGAAGGCTCGTTCTAGGACGTTGACGGTGCGGATTGTTTTCCTCCACTCCTTCGGGAAGTCAAAGTAGGTGAGACATTCCCTGAGATCTCTGGCAAGACACCTGACGGCAGCGGGCTCTTCGATCTCCCAACGGGCTTCCCGGGCCTTGAAGCGCTTGACGGTTCTCACTGTCGTTCTGTATGGTGATGCCTCTTTTGCTCGCGACTCATATGTTGAGAGGAAACCACCGGGTTGCAGTATCAAGAATGACCAACTGTTAATCAAGGAAAAACTGTCGACCGTCGAGGTACGAACCCCTCTGTCTTGGATCTGCAATCGCTCAGCGAACGAATAGCATGCCCGCTCCGCAAAGATGATGTGGTCACGCTTAAGAATGGGTAGGACTTTTCTCATTGAATTCAACATCCTCTTGAATCCATTTCAGGCAAACCATTTCTCTCGCATTTTTCCCTCTCCTCTTTATTATTATGTCCGTTAGTCCTTGACAACCGACGACCATCTTGACGCTTGTGTCTATCATCCATGAACACTCCGCTCCTAACTCGCGTGATAGTTGCCTGCCTAGCTCTACCCTTGATCGGACCAAATGACCTTCCGGCACAAATTAGTTTCTTTCCCCATCACGAATCATTCGATATCGTAGCTGCGCCGAACTTGCCCCCTGGCTGGTCCACCTCGATGAACCGATCCGCCCTGGGGGATTTCGTCACCACGTCAAGCTCCACCCGTTCCTCACCGAATGCGGCCCTTTCGACCGATGCGACAATCTCCCAGACGCTGACTTCGCCCGCGTTCGACTTTACAGGTCGTGTCGTCGACCGTCTGGAATTCTACGAGCGCAGGTCCAGCAGCCACAATTCCAGTGTGATGGTTGAAGCCTCGATCGACGGCGGCAAGAAATTCTTTGCGATCAGTGATACACTCTTGAACCCGGGCAATACGAGCTACAACCTTAATCTGCTCGACCTCCCCGATACTCTTAGCGACCAGGCGAATGTTAAATTCCGCTGGCGAGTTTTTGGCAATGGCACGGGGAGAACCGGTACCTACCGCATCGATGACGTCTTGGTCAGTGTCCGTCCAAGTGTCGACCTTGCTGTTGGAGCTGTGCACCTGCCGACTGCCGCTCTGTTCGTCGGCGATCAGGTGAGCGTAGGTGTTACTGTGCGCAACCTTGCAGCACGCTCCGTGTCTAACTTCGGGGTGGCATTTTTCCTGGCTGCTCAGGGAATTGATTCCCCTTCCGAGGCAGAAAGATACGACTCAATCAGCGTGATCACTCCCGTTGCACCGGGTGACTCCCTTCTGCTTACCGCGCGGCCTGTAGGTGCGGTGGCCGAATTTCCGACAATCTTGGTGCGCGTCACGATCGTGGGCGATGAGGACATCTCCAATAACGTCGGAAGCGCTCTCTTGAATGTCGGCTATCCACCTTCCACTATAATCGTCAACGAGATCCTCTACGCTCCGAGCAGCTCGGAGCCTGAATGGATCGAACTCGTCAATACGAGCACCGACTCGATCAACGCCAAGAATTGGAACATTACCGATAAGTCCGGCAGCAAGGCGTTGCTGACATCAAAAGACTTTTTCATACAAGGACTCGGTTATCTCGTCCTTGCAGACGATTCTTCCTTGTTTACTGTCCACCCAACAGCGACATCAGCAACGCTGATCATGAACATTCCGTCTCTCAATAATACTGGTGATGCCGTCATCCTGTTCGATAACCGCAACCTGACGATGGACAGTCTGATGTACTCCCCGAGCTGGGGAGGGAGCGGTGGTCGGTCACTGGAGCGAATCCTGCCCAGGGGTTCGTCCACAGATCCATCGAATTGGGGAACCTCCAGAGACCCGAACAGAAGCACTCCGGGAAAAAAGAACAGCCTGACACCGAAGGATTTCGACCTCGGAGTCTCGCGTGTGCTGATTGATCCGGCATCTCTCACGGTTGGCGACGATGTTCTCTTGCAAGCCATGGTCGTGAATCGCGGCCTCCGTTCCGCGGATCGTTACTCGATCGAGTTCTACGAAGATGTGGATCGCGATTCAATTGCACAGGAGGAGGAACGATTTTTTCTCCACGAAGAACTCCATCCGCTCTTGTCAGGCGATTCACTTCTTTTCTCATCTCAACTTCTGAATGTCTCACCGGGACTCCATCAGATCATCGTGAAGATAGTATTCTCGGTGGACGAAGATACCACAAACAATGTGAGGATTGTGAACTTCAGGACCGGTTTTCCCCCAGGTACCGTCGTGGTGAACGAGATCGTCTACGCTCCTGGAACCGGGCAACCGGAATGGGTCGAGTTATTGAACACGTCAGAATATGCCGTAAGCCTCAACGGATGGACACTTGCGAACCACATCACGACAAAGCGATACGAGATTGAGGGATCTGATCGCATACTCGCGCCGCAGGTGCATATGGTGATCACGAAAGACTCTTCGGTTTTTTTCACGTCGCATGCTCACGTCACGGGTACAGTACTCGAGGTGGCTCGGCTCCCAACGTTCTTCTTGGGCAATAGCGGAGACGCTGTCATACTGCGCGATGACGGCGGAATCACGATCGACAGTGTCGCATTTCTCGCCTCCTGGGGCGGTGCGCACGGGAGGTCATTGGAGCGCATCGATGCTCTTGGCTCGTCGACCGACTCTTCAAACTGGGGCACTTCGGTCGATTCACTCGGCAGCACGCCGACACGGAAGAACAGCCTTGTCCCGCTCAATGTGGACCTGGCGATTCGAACCGTTCAGGTGAATCCTCCGTTTACGTCCATCCACGGAGACGTCTCGTTCCTCGTCACGGTACAAAACGTTGGCTTCCAAACGATCAACGGCTTTGAGGTCCAGTTGGCAGTCGATGAGAATCGCGACGGTCTCGTCCAAGAACTCGAAATTCGTCGTTCGGTTACAACCGATCGCGCTCTGGCTAGACGCGATTCCTTTGTCGTGCTATTGGAATACGGACCGGTGAAGCCAGAAGAAAGTCGATTTATCGTTGCTCTGAACGCGGCGGGTGATCAGAATCTTCGAAACAATGTCATGATCCAGTCCCTCCACTTCCGGTATCGCGATCGTTCCGTTCTCATCAATGAGATCATGTACGATCCACTTCCGGGCGGCGCTGAGTATGTGGAGATCTTCAACCGATCGTCTTATGATATTTCACTCCAGGGCTGGACCGTTTCAGACAGGCCGAACCTGAAAGGGAATGTGAATCTCTTTCCTCTGAGTTCTTCTGTTCTATTTCTCCCTTCAGGAGGATACGCTGTCCTCGCGTCAGATTCGTCGCTGTTCGCATCGTTTCCGGAACTTCGCGAAATGACCGGCATCGAGCTTGTGCTCTTCAGCGGCTCCGGACTGAGTCTGAACAACGACGGTGATGCAATCATCCTGAAGGACAGTGGCGGATACACGATCGACAGTGTTTCGTATTTGCCACAGTGGCATAACCCCGAGGTCATCGATGGCACCGGTCGCGCACTCGAACGCATTTATCCTGAGGCAGGTTCGAACAATTCTCGCAATTGGAGCACGAGTGCGGACCGACGGGGAGGTACACCCGGACAACAGAATTCAATTTTTGCTTCCTTCACCTTGTCTGATACACGAGTGTCATTCAGCCCGAATCCGTTTTCTCCCGACGGAGACGGCTTTGAGGATTTCACTGTCATGCACTACAACCTCCCTCTTACGGCAGCAACAGTAAGGGTGAAAATCTACGATTCGGTCGGACGGGTCGTCCGGATTCTCTCCCACGGCGAGCCGAGCGGTTCACAGGGAGACCTCATCTGGGATGGTCTCGATGATGATCGGCAGCGGCTTCGGATGGGGATCTACATCGTGCTCCTCGAAGCACTGGACAGCGTCGGAGGGGAGCTGGAAACTGCCAAGGCCGTGGTTGTGCTGGCGGGACGGCTTTGATTAACCACTAAACCCTGCTGTTACGAAGGAGCTCTGCTCCTGAGTGCGATTTTTTGCATCGGGAGCGGAGCTCCCTCATAACGGCGGGGAAGGCATGCGCTGTTGCGAAGGAGCTCTGCTCCTGAGTGCGATTTTTTGCATCGGGAGCGGAGCTCCCTGATAACGGCGGGGAAGGCATGCGTTGTTACGAAGGAGCTCCGCTCCTGAGTGCGATTTTCCATTCGGGAGTTGAGCTGCTCAAAACGAGGGAAGTTCTCGAGATGTCCCAATGGAAAGTCCAACCTGAAGTGAGTCACTACTTCATAACTACAACGGTGACCGAGTGGCAGTACGTGTTCACGTCAATTCCCTATTTTGAGATCCTCATCGAGACTCTGGAATTTTGCATA
>JBHHZW010000208.1:0-4750 GCA_046758305.1 Bacteroidota bacterium
TCAAGTTGAGCTTTTCGATCACGATCCTGTCAAGTCCCTCCTTGTAGAAGAGCAGAGGCACTTCATAAATCGACTCGACGTCGCGCGCCTCGACGACCGCACCCGGCTCTACGTTACAGAACAGGGCGATCTTTTCGCGCAAATCCTTCGACAGCCGCTTTTCGACGCGACAGACGAGGATATCCGGCTGGACGCCGATCTGCAGGAGTGTGTGCACGCTGTGTTGTGTAGGTTTCGTTTTCAACTCTCCGGACGATTTGATAAACGGGACAAGCGTCACATGAACGTCCAGCGCATTCCGCTTCCCTTCTTTCAGCATGAGCTGGCGCATCGCTTCGAGGAACGGGAGACTTTCGATGTCACCGACCGTACCGCCGATCTCACTGATCACGACATCATACTTTCCCGTCTTTCCGAGCGCGTAAATGCGCTTTTTTATCTCATCGGTGATGTGTGGAATGACCTGAACCGTTGCCCCCAGGTAATCGCCGCGGCGCTCCCGTGATATCACCTCGTGGTAGATCTGTCCCGTCGTCGTGTTGTTGTTCTGCGACATGCTTTCACCGAGAAAACGTTCGTAATGACCCAGGTCGAGGTCGGTCTCGGTTCCGTCGTCCGTGACATACACCTCTCCATGCTGATAGGGGTTCATCGTCCCAGGATCGACGTTGATATACGGGTCAAATTTCTGAATCGTTACCCGCAGCCGTCGTGCCTTCAAGAGCAAACCAAGGGAGGCAGATGAAATTCCCTTTCCGAGAGACGAGACAACGCCGCCCGTCACAAAAATGTACTTAACGCTATTCCTCGGCAAGCCCGCTCCTTTCTTAGATGGGAGTCCCCGGATAATCCTTAGACATCCTGAGCTTTTGCGGCGACACGATCCCTCCGGAGAGGACGAGTTTCAGCGCCTCCTCAATTGATATATGCACCTCGGCTGCTTCACGTTTCGGAACGAGGAGCAGCACACCGGAGGTTGGATTCGGAGGATTGGGGACATACACGTTATACATGATTTCACTAGACTCCCCGACCGATTCAATCACAACCTCGTTCGTCACGAACCCCACAGTAAAGAGCCCCTTTCTCGGGTATTCGAGAATCAACACCTTCTGAAAGGTTTTTCCCTTGCCGCCGAGCGAGAACGCGCTCATTAAATCTTTCGACGCAGAATAAATCGTACGGACGAGAGGGATGGACTTGATGATTTCGTCCAGCCACGTGAGGACCTGCCTTCCGATGAACGCACGGGAGAGGAAACCAACAAGGAGAATGATCGATAGAGCGACGACGAATCCAAGACCGGGAATTCGACTCCCGAGGATACGCTCGAGCGCCGGGGTCAACGTCCCATCGATAGCGCGGTAAAACAGGCGCAGGATCCAGAAGGTAAACATCACAGGAATGACGATGACAAGCCCTCGCATGAACGAAACTTTGAGAAGTCCCCAGATCTCTCTTTTCTTCTGCTTTGAAGACCTCCCCAACGCATCGACTTGTTCCTTTTGACCTTGCGTCTCCATCTCTTTGATCATCCTTCAGACAACCGATTGAGTTTTCATCAATTCGCGAATTCGTTCTACGTCCTTAAGGGTATCAACCGAAATGTTGTCACGCTCGGTAATCGTGCACTTGATTCGATAGCCGTTTTCCAGAATTCGCAGCTGCTCTAACTGCTCCACTTCCTCGAGGGCGGTCGGTTCCATCTCCGAAAACCGAATCAGGAAATTCCGCCGGTACACATAGAGACCGATGTGCTTGTAGTACACGTGCTTCCGGAGCCATTCATTCGCGCTCCCATCGTCACGCGGCGATGGAATCATGGCACGGGAGAAATAGAGCGCAAATTTTTCCCTGTCGAGCACTACCTTCGGAATATTCACATTCCTCAGATCGCTGGGATCGGTGATCGGCTTCACGAGCGTTGCTACCTGGATGGCCTCGTCTTCGATCAACGTCCGGACCGCATCGTCGATCATCTGGGGAGCCAGGAGGGGCTCATCGACCTGGATGTTGACGACGATGTCCGTATCGAACATCTCGCGCAGGACGTACGCGATCCTGTCGCTCCCGCTGCTGCAGGTTGTCGGCGTCATCACAGCCGTGCCGCCAAATTGCTTCACCGCCTGATAGATTCGACCATCGTCGGTAGCCACGAGCACGACGTCCAGCGACCTGGCCCGCGATGCACGTTCGTAGGTGTGCTGCACCATCGGCTTGCCGCAGAGGTCGATGAGCGGCTTCCCCCTCAGCCTCGTCGAACCGTAGCGTGCGGGAATAACGCCAATGACGTCTGGCTTTGAATGAGTCATGGTTTGATTACTTTCGGCACCTTGAAGAATTTCTCCGTCCGCGATGGAGCGTTCTTGAGAATCTCCTCGACGGGAGCCGAAGGCTTCACGGCATCCTCACGGAATACGTTCGTTTGCTTGACGACATGGGAAAGCGGCTCGACGTTCGAAGTATCGAGCTCGTTGAGTTTTTCCATATACTCGAGAATCCGATTGAGTTGTCGCGTCAGCTTCTGTTTCTCTTGCTCGCTGAACTGAAGTCGTGCAAGCGCGGCGACATATTCGACATCTTTCACAGTAACTCCCATAGCACCTCTCTCTTTTTATTGGTTGACGTAATGCTGTTGAATCACTGCCTGAACTTTCTCCATCAGCTGTGTCTCTCCCTTTTTCCCGTCCCAGCCGGTCGTCGGTATTGGCTTGCTGAGTTTCAGCTGAATTGTCCCGGGAGTGATCCGAAATTTTGTTTTCGGCAAAATTTTGTAACTACCGTTGATCGTCAACGGAACGATGAGCACACCTGCCCTAACAGCGAGGTTGAACGCACCTCGTTTGAACGGCTGCAATTTGCCTGTTTTCGTCCGCGTCCCTTCGGCAAATAGGTGCACGGAGGCACCCCTGCGGATGGTTTCTACCGCCTTCTCCAGACTTCGCATCGCCTCCAGGCCGTGCCCACGGTCGATCATGATGTATCCGCCGGTCCGTACTGCCCACCCGAACAGAGGAATCCCTGCGAGCTCTTTCTTGACAACCATCCGAATCTGATCGGGAATGTACCCCATGACCGCCGGTATATCGAACATACTAGCGTGGTTAGAGACGTAGATATAGTTGCTGGAAAAATCGAGATTGTCGATGCCGTCCACCTCCACTTTGACGCCGCAGATTCGCAGGATCCCCCGAGCCCAATGCATTCCCAGCCAATTGAAAAGCCTTCCCCTTTTGTTAAAGGGCAAACCAAGCAACGCCAGAATGGAAAACAGGCCTGTCCAGGAGATAACCACGGCTATTTTGATGGCCGCAACTATCATTGCTTTTCATAGCCCTCGGCAAATTTCACTCTCTTTTCGATCGATGGATGACTGTAGAACAAGAATTCCACGACGGGACGCGGGGAAATATCCGCAAGGTTCTGCTCTGCAAGTTTCTTCATCGTGGAGATAAACGCATCAGCGTTCCTCGTTTTCCAAAGCGCGAACCGGTCCGCTTCACGTTCGAATCGCCGTGAGAGTGCATTGTTTAGAGGAATTGTCACCAGACCGTAGATCCCTAACCAGATGGACAGAAGCGGAAGCGCTGCAAGCTCATCGACCCGCGTGAAACCAAACCACGAAAGCGAGACTTCGTAGAGTTGCGCGGTCAGGAACAGGCCGACAAAGGTACTCACCATCCCCGCGACGATACCTTTCCAGATATGGCCATGCTTATAATGACCGAGTTCGTGCGCGAACACTGTCTCGATCTCTTCTTCGGTAAAGTTGGACAGGAGGGTATCAGCAAGAATGATCCGTTTTGACTTTCCGATGCCTGTGAACCCCGCGTTGGCTTTCTTCGTGTTCTTGCTCATGTTGAACGAGAAAACACCCTCGACCTGCATTCCCACATCAGAGCACAGCCGCAGTATTCTCTGCTTTAACGAATCGTCCTCCAGCGGCCTAGCTCTATAGAACAAGGGGAAGATGAGAGTCGGCGTCAGTCGTGCCAGCACGACAGAGAACAGGAAGACGATCGCACCTACGGGCAGCCACCAGAGGGTGCCAAGTTCCTTGAGGAAGAAATAGAACACCAAGAGAATGGGTGCGAGAATCGGGATGGACACGAGAACCGATTTCGTCTCCTCCCACGTCCATCGCCCAACTGATTGGTTTGAAAGGTCGTATCGATGCTCGAGGACGTATCCGGAGTAGAAACTCAGCGGCAGCACAACAACAATTTCGAACAACCCAAAAGCAGCTGCGAACATCAGGAGAGCAAGATAATCGTTGTCCGAGGCTCGGTGCGCGAGTTCACCGATAGTTCGGGAGAGACCAGACAGGACTATGATGGCAGCGAAAACAAACAGGAGGACAGTTTCAACGAGGGAGAGGGTAATCCGTCTGCGATTGTAGCGTTTCGCCTTCTCATGGGAACTCGTACGCGCTGTCACTGCAGACCCAACATATCCAGCCGTTTCCATACCGATCGCAGCATCCGAGTTACTAACCTCGTTGTTTCTAAAATCTAAGGAACTTCCAGTAGAAAATCAAGCCGTCGGAATCGTCGCTTCCCCGCAGCGGATTTCGTTTTGCTTCGCAGTCCACCATGAATGGATTTTCGGCGCCGTCCAAAGACAAGCAGCCCACCAAAGAATTCCCGCGAAAATGTCGATGGCATAGTGGTAGCGGAGATAGACCGTGGAGATGACCAAGAGGATACCAAGGATGAGGTTCACCCAGCGCACCCTCAATCCATATTTGAAG
>JBHHZW010000209.1:0-4741 GCA_046758305.1 Bacteroidota bacterium
GTGTTTCCTTCTGGTCGAACAATGTCTTTGATCGTCTCGTCAAATGCTCGTCTCGGCACCGGTGGAAGCATTCGCGCGTATTCACGGAGCCAGGAAGGTAGAACCCCAAACCTCGAGACCGCAACAAACACCCCGAGTCTCTGTTGTAGCCGACCGAACGCTGCAAGCCGCCTGATGCGTGATGACGACGAGAAAATTCCGCGGAGGAAAATATTTCGCAACACCTTCAGCTTCCATGGTTCTTTGTCCGATCGGGCGATCTGTGCACGTGCTGCATCGACCAATGACCCGTACTGCACCCCCGCAGGGCAAACGGTCTGACAAGCCTGGCAGTCCAGACAAAAATACATCTCGTCGACGAAGCTGTCAGAGATGTCGAGCCTACCCTCCGCAATTGATTTTATCAGTCGAATGCGCCCGCGCGGAGACGACTTCTCTAGACCGGTCAGCGCATAGGTAGGACAGCTCGGAAGGCAAAGTCCACAGTGGATGCAACTGGCGATGATGTCGGAGCTGGGAACTTCGACGTCTGTCGAAAACAATGATGTATGCGAAGTTGGAGGACTCAAAGAGTGGATTAGAGATACTGTCGAACGCGTCGACGGCGCCTGAACGGATACAGGAGAATCACCCCCGTGGCAAACCCTCCCACGTGAGCCCACCATGCCACTCCTCCACCAGAAGGGATACCGATCGAAAGCAAGCCGCTGAAGAATTGTATCACAAACCAAAGTCCGAGAAAGACCAACGCAGGGAGCTCAATGAGATGAAAGAAGAACAATGGAACGAGAGTCAGCACGCGCGAATGCGGAAAGAGCAGAAAGTACGCGCCGAGAACACCGGCAATCGCCCCGCTTGCCCCTACTACCGGGACTTCAGAGTAGGGCGAAAAAAAGACATGCGTGGCAGTGGCGCCCAAGCCGCAGAGGATGTAGAAGAGCAAATAGCGGATATGACCCATCGCGTCTTCGACGTTATCCCCGAAGACCCAGAGGAAAAGCATGTTGAAGATGAGATGCAGCCAACCGGCATGGAGAAACATCGAGGTAAACAGTGGGACAATGGTGAGGGAAACCGCACCATCGCCGGTGAACGCGGAGGTCAGCTTTGCCGGTATGACCCCAAAGACGGAGATGAACCCCCCGAGACGCTGACCCAGTGAGAGCTCCAGAAAAAAGATCAGCACGTTAACGACGATCAGGCTGATGTTGATGATCGGAAACGTATGCGACGGAATCGAATCACGCAGCGGGATCATCGATCACACCCAAGCTCCGGCCTCGGCAAAATTCTTGATCTGCTGCCTGTCGCGCGGTAGGTTGCCCTCACATCTCGGCTTGAGAGAGACGACTTTGCCCGGGTTGAGAACCTCGTTCGGGTCCATGACCTTCTTCAGATTCCTCATCATTTCCAGAGCCGGGCCGCCTGTCACCTGCTCGAGAATTTTCTTCTTCGCGAGACCGACGCCATGCTCCCCTGTAATCGTCCCACCGAATTCAAGGGCGGAGAGAAATATTTCTTCACGGGCCTTCTCCGCACGGACAATCGACTCCCGATCTCGCTCGTCGGTCAGGCAGGTCGGGTGCAAGTTCCCATCTCCCGCATGACCGAAGTTACCGATGAGAACGTCATACTGCAGCGCAATTTCCTGAATTTTTTCCACCATCGGTGCAAGTACACTTCTGGGCACCGTCGTGTCTTCCAGGATGGTCGTTGGCTTGACCCGTGCCAGAGCGGAAAACGCCACGCGGCGCGCAGTCTTCAGACGTATTGCCTCATCCGTCGTAGCCGCAACCTGTACCTCCTTGGCTCTGTGATGTCTGCAGAATTCGAGAATCTTTTGAGCGTCTTCCTCAACCTCTGCGCGCCGCCCATCCACCTCGATCAGCAGGAGCGCCCCCGCGTCGGTCGGCAAGCCGACATGAGCATACTCTTCGACGCAGCGTATCGTCATGGCATCAAGGAATTCCAATGTCGCAGGCGTGATTCGAGCCGCCACGATAGCCGAGACCGTCTCCGCCGCGTCCCGGATGGTCTCGTAGTACGCCAACATCGTCTTGAAGCTCTGAGGCTTCGGGATCAGTTTTAACAGGATTTTCGTGAAGATTCCCAACGTGCCTTCCGACCCGATGAAAACATCCTTCAGACTGTATCCTGCCACGTCCTTGACTGATTTGCCCCCAACGTGAATGACCTCGCCGCTTGGCAAAACCGCTTCCAATCCCATCACGTAGTTCTTGGTCACGCCATATTTCAATCCACGCAATCCCCCTGCGTTTTCTGCGACGTTGCCTCCGAGAGTGCAGATCGTCATGCTGCCTGGATCCGGCGGGTATAACAAGCCGATTTTTTCAACCTCGATGTGAAGCTGAGCGGTAATGACACCCGGTTCGACCCACGTCGTGTGGTTCTCTTCGTCGATTTCGAGAATGCGGTTCCATTGGTTCGTCAGCAACACGATTGAGTTTTCGACAGGAATTGAGCCACCGCTTAGACCGGAACCGGAGCCTCTGGGGATCACACCAAATTTCTCTTCGTTCGCAAGTTTCATGATGGATGAGATGTGCTGGACGGAGGACGGACGAACGACTGCATCCGGCAGCGTTTGGAGGAGCGGGGTGGCGTCATACGAATAAGCGATTCGATCCTCTTGCGAATCGAGGAGATTCTTCTTTCCGACAATATCCTGAATTTTTCTTAACGTCGAGACCGGAATCACGGATGTACTCCCGAAATTCTTGTCATATTACAGAATTCCCCTCTGAATGTCAATGAGGAGAGTTCGGGAAAAAATTCTCACGAATGAGCGCCGTCCCTCTCCACAGTCAGTGAAGAATACCAGAACTGCCTCTCCCTCCCGAGATCCTGAGCGAATCCATTCGACAGCCTGTCGATTCCTCACACGTAATCTTCCCCACGTGGAGAGGCACATACTTTGAATTTGCGAACAAAAACGGGTATATTGATTGAGCGTTTTCGAAATCAGAGAAAATCCAGTCAGACCGAATTTCACTTCGACGGAGAAACTTCATGTCAGTTCCAAAACGTCGTTCCTGGGCGGAACCCTTCAAGGTGAAAGTGGTCGAACCCCTCAAGATGACGACACGAGAATATCGCCAGCAGGCAATCAAAGATGCTGGTTACAATACCTTTCTTCTGAAATCGCAGGACGTCTACATAGATTTATTGACGGACAGTGGAACCGCTGCGATGAGCGACAATCAATGGGCAGGGATGATGCTTGGCGACGAAGCCTATGCGGGAAGCGAGAATTTCTACAACCTGGAAGCACAGATGAAGAAGTACTATGGCTACAAGTACATCGTGCCCACCCATCAAGGTCGGGGCGCAGAGCACCTCATCCAATCGCTGTGTTGGCGGATGCCACCAAGGAATTTCGGCAAGCGAGGGTTCTTATAACACCTCTCCCTAGTAATGGGGTAATGTTTTGTCGATCTTCTCCGCCCACGCATCGATTCCACCGACGAGGTTCTTGATCTTTCGGAAACCTGCTTGTTTCAGGAACTCAACCGCCTGCGCACTGCGACTGCCGAGTTTGCAGTGCACCACTATCTCCCGTGAGGAATCTAACTCATGAACGCGTTTCGGGACGTCATTGACTGGAATGAGATAACCTCCCATATTGCAAATCTCGTATTCTTGAGGTTCACGCACGTCGAGAATGAACAGATCGTCTCCGCGATCGAGTCTTCCCTTGAGCTCTTCGACGCTCATCTCAAACGCCTTATCGCGCTTCGTATCTTCAACGACATCACTCACACCGCAGAAGGCTTCGTAGTCGATTAACTCGTTGATCGTTCGGCGGTCTCCACACATCGGGCAGTGTGGATTTTTCAGAAGCTTAAGTTCACGGAATTTCAACCTCAGGGCATCGAAGAGGAGCAGCCGGCCAATCAGCGGATCACCTCGACCAATGATCAATTTAATCGCTTCGAGTGCCTGGATTGAACCGATGATCCCAGGGAGTACTCCCAGCACACCACCTTCGGCGCAGCTCGGAACGAGGCCCGGGGGAGGCGGTTCCGGATACAAGCAGCGGTAACACGGGCCTTCATGGGCGTAAAATACGGACGCCTGCCCTTCGAAGCGAAAAATGCTGCCATACACGTTCGGCTTACCCAGGAGAACACAAGCGTCGTTCACCAGATACCGGGTGGGAAAATTATCCGTACCGTCGACGACGACGTCGTAATTGCGAAATAGTTCAAGTGCATTCTCCGATGTCAAGCGCATTCCGTACGTTTCAATGTCTACATGAGGATTTATCCCCGAAAGCCGAGCTCTCGCTGACTCTAGCTTAGGCCTCCCGACATCTCCTGTCGAGTGCAACACTTGGCGCTGCAGGTTTGTGAAATCCACCGCGTCGAAATCCACGATCCCGATTCGACCTACCCCCGCAGCCGCAAGGTACAAGCCGGCCGGTGAACCAAGACCGCCTGCACCGATCATGAGCACGCTCGCAGCCTTGAGCTTTCGCTGGCCGTCCATGGCGACCTCGGGCATGATTAGGTGGCGGCTGTACCGCATGACCTCTTCGTTGGAAAGCTGTACTTCCTTTACCTCATCCTCGATGAGCTCACTGTCCACCGCGTCGGTCCCCCCTGCGATTGAAGGTACAATGCTGACCACATCGTTCTTGTCAACCCGCGTGCTCTCGTTCTCAAGGTGCCGGATATCTTCATCATTCACGTAGATGTTGACAAAACTTCGGAGCTTCCCT
>JBHHZW010000210.1:0-4727 GCA_046758305.1 Bacteroidota bacterium
GTTGTATGGAAAGATTCTCAGAAGTCCCCACGCTCACGCCCGTATCCTTTCCATCGACACAACAAGGGCCGAGAAGCTTCCCGGCGTCATCACTGTCATGACGGGGAAAGAACTCCCCTTCAAATATGGAATCCTTCCCTCTAGTCAAGATGAATCCCCACTTTGTATTGATAAGGTCAGATTTGTCGGGGACGGAGTAGCCGCTGTTGCTGCCATTGACGAATTCACGGCGCAGGAAGCGTTAAAGTTAATCAGTGTAAGGTACGAGCTCCTTCCTCCTGTTCTCTCTATTAGTGACGCGCTTCGCACCGATCTCCCAAAAATCCATCCCGAAACGAAATACGAAAACAACGTTGCCAAACACGTCGAACTGGAATTTGGCAGCGTAGATGAGGGATTCTCTGCCGCAGACTACGTGAGAGAGGATGAGTTTTTCTATGGCCCTAGCACGCATGCGATGATTGAGCCACACGCGGCTCTTGCGTCCTTCGAGCCATCTCAGAACTCCAACAGCTTCAAAGATGGATACCTCACCCTCTGGACATCAACTCAAACGCCCCACTATGTACGTAGGACCCTTGCAAAAGTCCTGCAAATGCGAACAAGCCACGTGCGAGTCATTAAACCGTATCTTGGAGGAGGCTTTGGAGGAAAATCGGAACCGTTTGCCCTAGAGTTTTGTGCCTCATGGCTCTCCATCAAATCGGGGCGACCGGTAAAGATCACCTACACACGCGAGGAAGTGTTTTACTCACACCGCGGCCGACATGCTACAAAAATGTGGTTGAAGACAGGAATGAAGAAAGATGGAACGATTACGGCCGTCAAGTACAAAGCCTGGCTCGATGGTGGGGCCTATGGAAGCTATGGAGTTGTGACGTCGTACTATACGGGGCAGTTTCTTACCATGCCGTACAAAGTGCCGCAATTCAAGTTTGAAAGCTGGCGTGTGTATACGAATAAACCGCCGTCCGGACCGAAGCGTGGGCACGGGGGGCCCCAGCCTCGTTTTGCTTTTGAGGTTCATCTCGATCGTATTGCCACCGAACTTGGAATGGATCCAGCGGAGATCCGTTTGAAGAACCTTGTCGAATCGAATTCGATGACGGTGAATTCCTTGCGCATCACGAGTTGTGGAATCAGAGATTGCATTGAAAAAGTACTCGAAGCATCCGGCTGGCCTGAGAAACGTGGCAAGCTCCCCCCAGGCCAAGGCATCGGCCTTGCGGCGAGTGCATATATTAGCGGTGCGGGCAAGGAGATTTACTGGGAGGGCCTTCCCCATTCCGGGGCGATTGTCACAATTGATCGCTTCGGTGGTGCGACGGTACTTACTGGTTCTGCAGACATCGGACAGGGATCAAAAACCGTCATTGCCTCCCTTGTTGCCGAGACGCTGGGCATCAGCATCAGCGATATACGAGTATGCGAGGCCGATACCGATCTGACACCCGTTGATCTTGGTAGCTATTCAAGTCGTGTGACGTTCATGGCGGGAAATGCAGTACTGCGGGCTGCAGAAGAGCTTCGACAGAAGATGTTTGAAGCCGCAGCAGGAACTCTGAAGACGCACATCAGCGACTTGAGAGCTGTGAGGGGGGAGATCGTCTCCCGAGCCAATTCGACGAAGCGATTGATGTTCACTGACGCAGTCCGACTTGCCGAGACAAGGTTTGGCACGCTCTGTGCGACCGGCTGGTACGCGCCGCCAAAACTCGGTGGCACGTACAAGGGAGCCGGGGCTGGACCATCCCCCTCCTACAGCTTCACAGCCCATGTTGTGATGCTGGAAGTTGATCAGGAAACGGGCAACGTCAAGATCAACAATGTTTGGTCAGCACACGATTGTGGGAAGGCACTGAACAAAATGATGGTCGAAGGGCAGATCAAAGGATGCGTGGCAATGGGAATCGGTGAAGCACTCTCCGAAGTCCTATCATACACACGAAGAACTCCAGGCTATCAGGCCGGTTCGCACGGTGGGCTCTCCAGAGCAACTTCTCTCCTGAACTATACTATTCCCACTGCGGTTGATGTTCCCCCTCTTGACGTGTTCATTGTCGAGAGTATCGATCCAGAAGGACCGTTGGGTGCAAAGGAGGCAGGTGAGGGGCCGTTACTTTCTGTTCCGCCTGCCATTGCCAACGCCATCTATGACGCAGTCGGTGTCCGGCTTTCCTCGATCCCATTTACTCCGGACAAGATTCTCAAGGCCCTCAAATCCAAACAGCCCTTGGCATCGCTCGTAGAGGTGCGGCGAAAGAAAGAGACAGCTGCTTGATGATACGGCTACCTGAATTTGAACTTCTCTCACCCACCACATGGGACGGACTCATGAGGACCCTCACACTCACAAATGGTAACACAAAGATCCTTGCCGGTGGAACCGATCTCATTGTTAATCTTAAACAGGGAACCAGTACACTCTCGCGCGTGATCTGGTTGGGAAAACTAAACGAACTACGGCGGGTGTTCATGGCGTCCGATGGCAGCATGCACATCGGTGCAATGTGTACGCTGAGTGAGATTGCCACCTCTACGATTGTGCAGAAGCGTTGTCGTGTGCTTGTCGACGCAGTGCTGAGTATCGCGGGTCCCGCTGTTCGGAACCGAGCGACGATCGGCGGTAACCTGTGCTTAGACACACGATGCTATTACTACAATCAATCGGGCTTTTGGCGAGATGCCGTCGGCGGCTGCTTGAAGCAGCACTCTGAAGACAACAGTAGTGCAATTTGTCACATTGCGCCCAGATGGGCGAGATGCTCTGCCGTGTTTTGCTCCGACACAGCACCGATCTTGATAGCGCTGGAAGCTTCAGTGAAACTGGTCAGCTCCGACGGTGAGCGCACTATTCTTTTACGAGATCTCTACAGAGACGACGGAGTCCATCATATTGCGTTGAAGGCAGATGAGATTCTGGCTGAAGTGATTCTTCCGCCTCCGAGAAAGAATCGCGTGGGTGTCCACCATAAAATCCGGGCGCGGCAATCCATAGATTTTCCGCTTGCGAATGTAGGTGTCTCTCTTGCACAAGATGCCAGTAGGATTTGCAGCGATGTAAGAATCGTTGTTGGAGCTATCCAGAGCGCGCCCATTGAAGCTCACAGTGCCGAGAAAGTCCTCCGGGGAAACAAGTTGACAAGCGAGCACATTGAGCTGGCAGCCAATGAAGCAGCTTCTTCGTTGACTCCTTTACCTCATATAGGGGACACGGCAGGTTATAGAAAGAAAATGATAACAGTGTTGATACGGAATGCCCTCAACGAGATTGTTCGTAAGGAAGCATCGTATGCCTAGTTACGCCGTAGCTCATTGTGGCCGACGTACCTTGATTCCCGGACCAGGCATTATCGTACCATGGGAGCTGATGGAATGAATGCACCCTCGTCTTACGACTATGCACCCTCCATCAAGCTTCCGGACGTCCCCAGACTCTGCAGGAAGAGGGCCACACTGTTTCTTGGCACTGACCGCCATATTGATGAAGGGACTTCCAACCAGGAAAAGAGGGTCGGGGTAACTCCTATGCAGGCCAAGATGTTGCGGGAGTGGCTCGAAGGCATCGGCGTTTCTCTTATGTTCTACGTTATCAAGGACACGGGGATTGATGCGAACTGCCCTGATCGCGACTATGAGGCCGTTGGTGCTACCATCGTGAAAGAGAATGAACTTTCGTCTCTATCGTCAGGTCCAGATGTCGTTCATGCTCTGAAAGAGCCCTCTCCGTACGAGTCGATGATCCCAGGTTTCTTTATGCGCATTGGGGCGCTTCACGTCGGTTCTTTTCGGCCCTCGTGTGGATTAGCTGCACTGCTCAGAAAGAGAAACTTCTCTGCCATCTTGGACGGCTCGGCGGTTGGCGGGTTTACTTGCAGGCTCAGCAAAACCTTTCAGGCGCCCCTCCGCTGTAGCATGTCTGTCTTCGCAAGCAGGGTCGCTGCTGACACGGTTGCACAGAATCTCGCATCGAGAAGCAAAGTGGTAATCTCCGGAGGAGGTGTCGTCGGAGTTTCAGCCTTGAATCGGTTATTGGAATTAGGGGAGGATCAATATTCTGAGATCCTGATCATTGAGGCCGATCGCGAGCGATACCACCACCTCAATCGCATGTTTCGGGACAGACCTGTCATCCGGACGAAACTTGCCGACCAGGTCAGCGTTGAGGATTTACACGATGCCAATGGACTAATCCTTGCGGCTTTCCGCCCAGGTATGAGAGCCCCGAAGGTAGTTGAATCACAATCGTTGGAAAATTTGCGACGCGGTTCAGTCATTGTAGACGTGTCAATCGACGAAGGCGGATGCATCTCAACCCCAGACGGAATAACAGCAGAAGAAGCTATCACTGAATTAGATAAAGACTTGATTTACGTTGCCGACGCACACCTGCCGAGAATGTACCCTTCCGAAGCATCCGAAGCACACGGCAGAGCAGTTCTCCCCTATCTCGCAACGCTTCTTTACCTTTCAGTCTCGAGCGGCGGACCCGCGCAGGCAACTAACTACATTCTTCATACCAACAGCACAACAATTTCGTCAGACTACTTCACGGCGCTCGTTCAAGACTTGAAGAACGGACTGGCTTTTACCGGGCCAACACCTGTCTGTATTAACGGAGCCGTTGTAAGAGCCAAACAGACAATTACTGATTTTCTATCTCAGGAAGGAGTTCGATTCGCTCTTTATTGAAACGATGTGGAGATAATTGGCAGATCTGGGAATCC
>JBHHZW010000211.1:0-4701 GCA_046758305.1 Bacteroidota bacterium
TGCATATCACTACTCGCTCGCGGTATTGCTTGAGCGCTACATTCATTTCCTCGAAAGACAACATTCTCTGGGTGACGTTATGGCAGAGTCTCGGGGTGGCAGGGAGGATAGGCGCTTGAAACAATCGTTCGCCCGCCTCTATGCAGATGGAAGCGATTATGTAACTCATGAACGATTTGTCCGCAGTTTGACCAGTTCCCAATTGAAAGTTACACCGAAGGCAAATAACATTGCGGGGCTGCAAATTGCCGACCTCATAGCTCACGCCAGTCAAAAGCATATCTTGCAAGAAAAGGGCAGATTCCCGCACGAACAAGCAACGTTTGGCGACCAAATCGTGCAGATCTTGCTAGATGAGAAGTACTATCGAAGCGAGGCGGGAAAAATCGAAGGCTTTGGCGAAAAGCTGCTGCCGTAAAACAAAAGAGCCCCGGCCGAAGCCAGGGCTCCCGATAGCTTTCGCTATCCACCTCCAGATAAACTGGATTACTAGTAATATACTCTACTCGATACCATAAGTCAAGCAAGAAACCTTCCTGCCCGGGGATTTGAACTTCGTATCGTTACCCTGTTCGGCAAAGCGAGAGGTGATGGCATCTACGCGAGTTACCGTGCCAACGACAATCGCAAAGATGCCTTACTACACTGCCGGCACCGAAAACGATTTCGGTGATCTATTTACCCTCAGCCCGGCTAATCGATTGGCCATTAGCCCTCTCCCGAATCGCGACAGGGGTGAGGTGGCGTTTACAGTGCTGGGGTGAAGGTTCAAGCTTACATCCGAAGATGGGAAGGTCGGGACACCCGCCACACAGATTGGCGGGCAAGCGATGTCCCTGCCTGCGGGAGGGATCAGAACGCGGCTTAATCTAGGCCAAGACCGACACATGTCATTGCGAGCCCCGTCGAACGGGGTAAACTCCGCGTGGCAATCTGACATCAGATTGTGGCGAAGCCCCAAAGGGGACTTCGTCCATCCCTTTGGCGAAGCCACCACCTTTCACGAAGTGACCGCTTCGCGGGTGGCGGGACTTCGTCCCGCCTTCGCGGGACTCGTCACGAAGTGACCCCGTTGGGGCAAAGACAATGGGCTTAAGGGGAAACTGTGTTACCCATGTCTCCGAACACGCTCTTAGCGTTTTTCCAGTCTTCATGAATCAAACAGGTTTCGGTTGTTCGACCTATCGGTTTTCCCCGGCGGGTTTGCCCGTAACTTCTTGTAGATTGGTCGGTTACGAAGGATAGTGAAAATCATCCATTTCGTGGCTAAAATTCAGCCATTTGCTGCTTGAATTACACTCCGTTCCTCTTAGTCAGTTGCTTTTGAGGCGAAATGTTATATTTTTCTACACGATGGTGACCTTTAGGAGGGTACTTTCGTGAAAAAAAATATAACCAAGCTAGGTGCGAAAGAAGCTGAGTTCCTTTCACGAATTTCCTCGGACAGCCGGGAGTTCAGCATGCAGACCGCTGCCGAGTTCTGGGGCAGCAGATCACTGGCAAAAAAGAAACTCTACATGCTACAGAAAAAAGGATGGGTGGCAAGGATCGAGCGCGGAAAATACATCGTCATTCCATTCGAGGCAGGACCCGAGCGAAAATGGAGCGAAGACTCTTACGTTGTGGCCAGCACTCTCGTGCGACCTGGGGCAATCGCCTACAGGAGCGCCATCCGCCACTGGAACTGGACTGAGCAGATCCCGCGCATCGTCTACGTCCAATCGACAAAACGGAAGTCGACCCCACGCCGGGTAGTCTTTGGTGTGGAGTACGAGATCGTCACCGTGTCGAAGAGAAAATTCTTCGGCCACGACAGACACTGGCGCCGTGGTACACAGTTTCTCGTAACCGACAAAGAAAAAACTCTCATCGACTGCGCTGACGATGTGGAACGGAGCGGGTCGATCGAGGAACTCGCGAAGGCGGTGGAACATGGGTCGAAAGAGATCTCGTGGAATACACTGAACGAGTATGCCGAACGATTCCCGAACGGCGCTGTCAAGAAACGCCTCGGCTATCTGGTCGAGAACCTCGTGCCGAGGCTCTCACCGGAGGCGCGAGCGATCCTTAATCACTGGCAGCGGACACTGACCGCTGGTGTTAGCCCTTTGCAAGCATCTGGAGGGAGAAAAGGAATCATCTCGACCCGCTGGAGACTTCTCGTCAACGCGGAGCTCTGAATGATCTCTGAAGCAGAGGTGCGACGCATAGCTGGAGGCTTGGGAGTGGAACCGACCGTGGTCGATCACGATTACGCGTTGGGCTGTTTTCTTCACTTTCTCGGTCTTCAACCTCATGTCCAGGAATCGTGGGTTTTTAAAGGCGGGACGTCACTGTGCAAGTGTTACTTTCCTGAATACAGATTCTCGGAAGATCTGGACTTCACTGCTACAAAAGCAGTTTCTGAGTCGGTTCTCCACCATATCGTTAGGGAGGCAAAGAATGCGATGCAAGAATCAATCGGCATTCGCACGGACGCGCGGGATGTATTGATCGATAAAATCGAGGATGACTACGGAAAAGAATACTATGAAGCAAGAGTGTCTTACGAAGGGCCATGGGAATATGGCGGATCTCCTCGGTCCATTCGTGTACACGTGAACCGCGACGAGAAGATCGTTTTTCCCGTGCTCAACTCGTCAATTATCCACCCATTCTCCGATCCGAACGATTTGCCGAAATCGTCAGTGAGCGTCTATTCCTTGGAAGAGCTCTTCGTTGAGAAACTCCGGGCCTTTTCCGGACAGCGGAAGAGGGACATCGCCCGGGATGTTTACGATCTTCATTATCTCTCACGAGGTGCGATTGATATTAACAAGGCGATAGAAGCATTTCCGCAGAAATGGACAGCCAAGGGCATCTCTCTCGTCGCTATCGATATTTCGAGAGTCGCCGGACGTAAGGAGGGATATGCAGCAAACTGGCGGAATAATCTAGAGTACCTTATTCCGGCAGCCTTGAAGATGCCCTTTGAAGAGGCATGGGATACATCAATTCGGCTTCTAAGAAGAGTATTAGACGAATGAACAAACCGCTTGCGGCCGTGCTGTGGCAGCTGAATGTCCAACAGTGAATTGTCCGCTGTGAGATGCTCCCCTGGTCACGAACTGGCTCCTTGGAGGAATGGATGCGGTCTCACGATGAGAACCTGAAAGGACGAGGTGTGCGAACTCGATCTCTGGCAATCGTCGTTCTGGTGATTTTGATAGTCTCTCCTGCGGCGAGCCAAGAGGAAGGCGAAAAATATAAGAACATCTCCGTCCAGGAGGCATATGAGATCATAAGAAAGGACACAAGTATTGTCCTGCTGGACGTACGGACGATGCCGGAATTCCTGGGGGAGCTCGGCCATCTCCAAGGGGCTTACCTCATCCCCATCCAGGAACTGGAGGAACGCGTCGGCGAACTCGAAGCGTACAAGGACAAGACCATTATTGTCTATTGCCGTTCTGGGCGTCGCAGCTCCTGGGCGTCTACGATCCTGAATACAAGAGGTTTCAAAGTTCTTAACATAGAGGGTGGTATGTTGAAGTGGAATGCGGAAAAACTCCCTGTCGTGAAGGAGAAAAAGAATGACTATGGTGAGCAGTGGTTCAGGCCGAATCGCTGCGCGCCAAGCAGTCCCGACCCTTCGGCTCGGGAGAGAAACGGCTGAAGAATCTGTGAACTTCTCCCTCGCCGTCACGGAGAGCGTTTTCGGTCAGCTATTTACCCTCACCCCAGCTAATCGATCGCCCATTACCCCTCTCCCAACTTGCCCCGACGAAGTACACGAAGTCGGGGGCTGGGAGAGGGGTACGGACTGTCGTCGAGGAGGGGTGAGGGTCACCAACTTGTCATCCGGCTGGGGCAAGGTGTCGAGCAGCCCGCCCGAACCGCGCAGGCGGGCGGGGATGCTCGACACCACAGTAAAGGGTGAGGGTTCAACAGCGCAAGCCGGATGTGGGGGAAGGCCGAGGCGGTCGCAAATTGCTACCACCTTGATTACTTGAAGTTCAGGGTCTATCTACCGCGACGGATCCGATGAATTGCCTGTGTTGGAGGGGATCAGATCATCCTGAAAATGACTTAGCAAGACGCTCCAATCGTAGGGCGCAAACACGACGGCTGGCGAGGCCTCGGCGGGAATCATCCCATACTTCTTGAGAAATCGGACAATACCGTCCCCCCCACCGAAATCGCCGCGGTACCAATCGAATACTTCAGTTATCCGAACTTCGTTCTTCTCGCGGTCGTACACCACGTCGACCTGAAGATAAGAACGCACGGCAGCATTCAGCTGTTCATCAAGCCGAGTGGCGTTGTAGAAGGCGATGGCGGGACAGCTCGCAGCGCCGCAGTTGAGCGCAAAATGAATGCGCTCGTCCAGCGGAGCCCTCAGGCGCTTTTCAAATGCATTGGGAAACCAGGTGCTCAGGTAGCCCTTGCTCCACCAGACCTTGGAGTGACGCAGCATCCCATGCTCAATGTCATTCAGGGAGAGCATGTTGCCCGCGACGCATATGGACCTGTTGGAAAAGAACTTGAGCCTCGAACCCCAGTCGGTCAGGGCGGACGTATCTCTTGCTAGGAGGATTTGCACGAAGGCATTGTAGATGTTGATCCAGAATGCTCGTTTCTCGCGCTCAGAAGCAAGAGCACGAGTCAGGCTGTCCTGATCAAGCAAACGCAGTTGTTCGACGATTGGAGCTGCAGGGTTCC